>JAUVQV010000154.1 GCA_030597995.1 Candidatus Rokuibacteriota bacterium | reverse complement strand
GCGACTTCGCCGGCGGCCCTGATAACCTCCTCGGGGGGCTCGGCCGCCGGGCCGCCCTTCAAGACCACGTGCGCCCCCGGGTAGTCGCGGGCGTGAAACCAGAAATCTTCCGGGGCGGCGACTTGGCCGGTGAGATACTCGTTGCCCCGTCCGCTCTTTCCCACCAGGACGCGCCAGCCTTTTTTTGAGCGGTACTCCCTCACCCCGGGGGAGCGTCTCGCGGGACGGCCGCGCCGCGGGCTCCTCTCATTTATCTTTCCGCCCTCTTTCCCCCGAACCAGATCCCGGAGCTCCGTGAGGGTGAGGTCCGGAACTTGGCGGATCTTTTTCCCCACATTCGAAGCTCCCCGGATCAACTCCGGAAGCTTCTTGGCCGCCAGCGCACTGCGCCGGCGGATCTTTTTCGCCCTCCGAAAAAAGAGCTCCGCGTTCTGCCGGGAACTCAAGGACGGGTCGAGCTCCACCTGCCGCGGGACCGCTGCCGGGTCGGCGGGATCCTGGAGAGCAAAAGAGGTCGCACCCCGCGGAACCAGTGTGAGAACCGAGAGCAACCCTCTGCCCGCGGCCAGGAGATCATCCGTCCTCCCGGCTTCCCTGGATTCACCCGTGACCCGCTCCAGGTCCCTTTCGATTTTTCGGCGCCCCTTGTCCAGCTCCCGGAGGACCAGCCTCTGAAGCCTCTCTTTCTCTTTCCGGTCCTTGAATTCACGATAGAAGAACTCCACCGCCTCATTCATGGTCGGGAAAAAGAGGTGCGGCTCACCCTCCCAACCGGGTACCGGCAGCGGCAGAAGCACCCCTTTTTCGGAATAGACGACCGGCCGGGTCTCACCCTCCTCCACAGACCGCCGCAGGCGCTCCCAGGCCCGAAAGAGCGACCCGACGGGATCCCGTTGATAATTCGGCTCCTGACGCGCGGTAGCCTCCAGCAAGAGCAGGAGGCGGGGTCCCAGTCCGAGCAACCGGGAGAAAAGGTTTCCGCCCTCCTGTTCAGAGCGCCGGTAAAGCGCCGAGAACTCAGCGTGCTCGAGAGTACTGAGATCGATGCGGCCCGCCACGGGGGGTGGCCGGTAGGGCTCGCCCGGAATGACGATCCTCGCCCGGCTGAGGCTGCCGGGGACCTGATGGAGGCTGTCTGTTCTCCGGAGTGAGGATTCCGCCACCAGGATCAGATTGCTGCGACGCCCCATGAGTTCGGCCACCAGGAGAAAGTCCGGGCGGGCCGCGCCGGTGCGGGAGAAACCGAAGTGAATCACCCGCTCCATCTCCGGGCTGGTTATTTTCACCAGGTGGGCCCCGTTGAGGTGCTTGCGCACCAGACGGCAGAAGGCCGTGGGGGCGGGCGAGGCCGGCGGCTTTTCCCCCAAAAGATGCACGTGCGGGCCGGCGGGGTCAACGGAGATCAGCAGATGGCGTGTCACGCGGGAGCGCACCGCCAGGATGATGTTGCGGGGGGAGGTTTGAAATACCGCCTGCACCCGTGCGGGAACCGTCGACTCCTGCAGCTCGCGAACAACCGCCTTGATCACAATCGCTTCCATGGTCACCAATCGCCCTGTACCCTTTATAGTACACGGGTCGGGAGGGAGTCAAATAATGGATCTCCGCCAAATAACATTTGACAAAGTTTCTGCTGCAGAGTATTACTATATGTCAAACGCGACATCTGAGGTGGTCATGGCGGAAAGCATGACCGGCTACGGGCGCGGGGAACACGATACCGGTCGTTATCAGTTCAAAGTAGAAATCAGAAGCACAAACCACCGGTTTTTGGAATTCAAGCTGCGTTTTCCCCGGGAGTTGAACCTTTTTGAGAACGAGGTTCGCAACGCTGTCCGGAGACGGTTTTCAAGGGGGTATCTGGATATCCAGGCATCACTGGTGCGACTGGAGGCAAGTTCTCGCAAGTTCATCATCGATCGCGAGCTTCTCTCCCAGATCGCAGCCGGCCTGCAATCCGCCGGCCGGGAGTTGGGACTCGGAGACCAGGTCGATATGGCTACACTCTCCAGATTCAGGGAACTGTTTTCCTTCGAGGAAGAGGAGCAAAATCCCGAGGAGTTCCGGGAGGGCCTCCTGGCCGCTGTCGAGGCTGCCTGCGCGGAGCTGAAAAAGGGGCGGGAACGCGAGGGCCAGGCCATCCAGGGTTCGGTGGATCATTCCCTTGACCTTTACCGGCAATTGCTGGTAAAAATGGAGGCAGCCGCGCCAGGAGTGAACCGCCGTCTCAAGGAAGGGTTTCATTCCCGACTCCAGACCTTACTGGGGCAGGAGCACATCTCCCCAGAGCGCCTGGAGCAGGAAGCGGCCTTCTTGGCCGTCAAGAGCGACGTTACTGAAGAGTTGGCGCGTCTCCGGGGTCACATGGCCGCCTTTAGCAACACCAGGTCCATGAGCGGACCGGTGGGGAGAAAGATGGACTTTCTACTCCAGGAGATGCACCGGGAACTGAACACCACCGCCGCCAAGGCTGGGACGTTGGAACTTTCGCATTTAGCGATCCAGGGAAAACTGGAACTGGAAAAAATCAAGGAACAGGTTCAAAATCTGGAATAGACCCGGCCGCAGCCATTACGCTCGCCGGAGGCTGCTTGCCACGAGGAGGTGAAGAGATGCCGAAAAAACCCAAAGCCGCCACTACGCCGAAGAAGACGGCCGCCAAGAAGCACAGCGAGATCAATGTCCTGGTAGTGGACGACGAAAACAACCTCACCCTGGCGATGAGACGACTGCTCTCCGCCGAGGGTTACCGCACGGAGACCGCGAATTCCGGCCAGGAAGCCTTGGGATTGGTCAAGGAAATTCCTTTCGATGTCATCTTTCTGGACGTCAACATGCCGGACATGAACGGCTTGGAGACCTTTAAAAAACTGAAGAAGATCAGCCCTTCCAGCTCAGTGGTCATGATCACCGGTTACGGCAAGACCCTCAAGGCCCTGGTTGAGGAGGCACGCACTCTGGGCGTGTGCGACGTGATCGACAAGCCCTTTAAAATCAGCCAAATAACCGGTGCGATCCAAGAACTCGTCCCGCACGCGGACTAGAAAGATTATCACCCGCTGCCGCGGTCACGAGCGGGAGGTCCGGCACGGGGACCATGAATTCTCCCCTTTGCAGGTGACGGAAACCACGCGGCCCGCTCCATGGTCACGGTGAAGCGACCGGGCATCATTTTCATCCTCTCTTCCCCCTCCGGAGGAGGGAAGACCACTCTGTCGAAAAGACTCCTCCGCGAAGTTTCCGGACTGACGCTATCCATATCGCACACCTCGCGACCCCCCCGTCCGGGGGAAAGGGAGGGTGTGGATTACCACTTCGTAACCAAAAGGGGGTTCCTGGAAATGAGGGGGAGGGGCGAGTTCGCGGAGTGGGTGCGGCTTCACAGCCACCTCTACGGCACTTCCCGGATCCAGCTGGAAAAACTGCTCTCCCGGGGAAGGGACATCCTGATGGATATCGACACCCGGGGCGCCGCCGGGATACAGAAACGGTACCCCGCCGCCGTCTCGATTTTCATCCTGCCGCCGAGTTTTGAGGATCTCGAGAAGCGTCTCCGGCGGCGGCGCTCAGAGGGGGAGGACGACATCCGGTCCCGTCTCCGTAGCGCCGCCCGCGAGATACGATCCGCGAGCCGCTACCGGTACCTCATCGTCAACCGCACTCTTACCCGGGCCTCGCGGGAGCTGGCCGCAATCATCACCGCGGAGCGCCTCCGTCTCCCCTCCAGGGATCTGAAATCCATCATCACCAGTTTCCTGCCCCCCGCGAAATAACCAACAGGACTCTCCCCATTTCTTATGCTGTGGTCAGGATCGCCGGGGGTACTCCATGGAGCGAACTTCGAAAGAGGTCGAGGGTACCCCACTCAGCGAGCGGGAGCGGGCCACAAAGTGGCCGAAGGCGCGTGTCTGAGGCCAAAGGCCGAGTTTGCGCCTTCGAGCGGACGGGAGTTGAAGTGGGGTCCGACCTCTTTCGCCGAGAGCACCAGGGAG
>JAUVQV010000159.1 GCA_030597995.1 Candidatus Rokuibacteriota bacterium | reverse complement strand
CCAGCCCTCCAGCGTTAGAGTGTCCGGGCCTTAAGGCGCGATCCCCGATCTTTGCCCGACATCTGTTGTAATAACTGCGGGACACGCCGCAGGGAGCATGGAGAAATACTTTCTCATTACCCTCGGAAGTTACACGGCACTCATGGCCCTCGAATATTGCCTCGAGTACCTGAACTTCAGTCGCCTCAAAGGGCTCGGGTCACAAATTCCTGCGGAATTCGAAGGACAGTTCGACCAGGCGTTGCTGACCAGAACCCGTGACTATGCCGTCGAAAACACGCGCCTGAGGTTATGTTCCTCGGTCATCTACAATGCTATCATCCTGGCTTTTTTCTTCGGTGGGTTTTTGGATGTCTATAATAGGTGGGTGGCGTCGATGGGCCTGGATTTTATCCTTTCCGGACTGGTCTTCTTCGCGCCCCTGGCGTGCGCTGCAGCCATGCTCACTATCCCCTCAGATCTTTACCACACCTTTAAAATAGAGAAAAGGCATGGTTTCAACACCACAACGCCCCGTCTCTGGTTTGCCGACTTCATCAAATCGATGTCCATATCAGCCATCCTCATGGTCCTCATCGTTGCGGTGGGGCTCTGGCTGGTCCAGAAAAGTCCCCGTTACTGGTGGTTCTGGGTGTGGGGATTTTTCTCCGTTTCGAGCCTCACCATCGCGTATCTCGCACCGTATGTTATCGAGCCGCTCTTTCACAAATTCACTCCGGTGAACGAGAAAGGGCTGGGGGAGGAAATCCGCAACCTACTGTGGAAAGCCGAGATAAAGGTCGGTAGAGTTTTCGCCATGGACGCCTCCAGGAGAAGCAGACACACTAACGCGTATTTTACCGGGATCGGCCGAGTGAAGCGAATTGTACTCTATGACACCCTTATCGAAAAACTGGAACCGCGAGAGATCTTGTCGGTCCTGGCTCACGAAGCCGGCCACTGGAAAAAGAGGCATCTTGCAAAACACCTACTAGTTGCAGAAGTCCTCTCCCTGGCAGCGATTTACCTATCTTTCCACCTGATGCGAACAAATTCGCTTTTCGACATTTTCGTCACCGGTGAGAGCAGTTTTTTCACCAAGACGGTCATAGTAGTTTTTTTCGGCGCCCTGGTTTCCTTCCCCCTTTCCCCTCTTATCAATTATTTCTCGCGGAAGCATGAAAACGAGGCCGACCGTTTTGCCTGTAAATTGACAGGTGACAAGGAGAGTTTGATCAGCGCGCTGGTAAAGCTCTCCCGGGACAATCTCTCCAACCTGCATCCTCATCCCCTCTATGCCGCATTCCACTATGCTCACCCCCCGGTGCTGGAGCGGATAACTCTGGTGCGGAAATGTGCGCTCCACTTTCATTATTTATTTAATAAAGAATACCTTCTCGCGGATGATGATTTCTCGGTTTCGCATTGACAACAAGGTCAGCTTTCGGTAAAGAAGAAAGAAGTAGTCTTGATAAACCTATCTCAAAGGAGGTCGCCCATGCCTACCGCAAGGTATCTGGCCATACTCGTCATTGCAGCCCTTTTCACCCCGCCGGCGGCAAGCGCGCAACCGGGAGCGCAGAAGATGCCCCAACTGCCCCGGCTGTTCGGAAGTTTCGAGCCCCGGGCCGGCGTCTGGTCCGAGTATTCCGTGTCGGAAAAAGAACAGGATAAAAAATCCACCATGCGACTGGCGATCGTGGGCCAGGAAGGGGAGGCCTACTGGTACGAAGTGTTTCTCCAGGAGGAGCAGAGCCGCAACATAATCAAGATGCTGGTCAAGGGAAATCCGAATAATCCTGAAAACATCCAACGCCTGATCCTGAAGAACGGAGACAACCCGGCAATCGAGATGCCGCGGGATTTTGTCGTGATGGGGAGGAGGATGGCGGGATACATGTTCGAGAGCCGAAGCGGGACGGCACCCATGACTGAATCCGAGTTGAAAGTGGAAAAGATCGGCCAGCGCGAGGTAACCGTGCCCGCCGGTACCTTTAGAGTCAGTCAACACCGAATTACGGATGCTTCCGGCGAGGTTCTGGGCACCTTTGATTTCGACCCCGACATCCTTCCGATCGGGGTCATCTCCTCCGACACCAGGAAGTCGAACATGGTGCTGGTGGCCCACGGTTCGGACGCCACCTCACTGATTACCGAACAACCGACGATGATGCGGACGCCGCCGGGGATGCCGCCGGGGATGCCTCGGGGATTGCCGCCGGGGATGCCGGGAACGCCCCCGAGAGAAATTCCGCCCGGCCCCTAAAACGTGCAGCGTCTTGATCCCGGGCAAGAAACAGGGGCGGGGAGCTGGCATGACCTGAACGAGAGCGTTCAGGGTGGGGACCGGCACGAGTGAAGTTTACTGTCATCGGCTCCGGGACTGCTATCCCCTCTCCGAGCCGAGGTTCACCCTGCTACCATCTCCGAATAGCGAAACAACAGGTGGTTTTTGACATCGGGAGTGGTGCGGTCCGTCAGCTTACCATTCGAGGAATCGATATTCGCGAGGTGGAGGTACTGTCACTTTCCCACTTCCACCCCGACCACGTCGCCGATCTGGTCCCGTGGCTTTTTGCACTCCGGAATCCCGAATTCGGGCACCATTCCAAACTCACCCTGGTCGGTCCGCGGGGCACTCGTAATTATCTCTCCTCGCTGGAAGAAATATACGGAGACTGGATCCGCCCCCCCTCCCTGACTCTCTCGCTGGTGGAAAGCTTCTGTGATGTCTTCGACTACGGTTCGTGGAGCCTAAAAACCGCTGCCACCGGGCACACCTCAAACAGTCTCGCGTTCAGAGTAGAGGAGAGAGGCGGTCCCGCTCTGGTCTACGGGGGTGATTCCCCATTCAGTGACAAGCTGACGGACCTGGCTCGCGGGGCGGATCTTCTCGTCCTGGAGTGCTCTTTTCCGGATAACCACCCCGGCGCCGAGGGGCACCTCACCCCTTCGCAGGCCGGCGTCCTGGCCGCACGGGCCGGTGTGAAACGACTGCTCCTCACACACTTTTATCCGGCGGTCGATTCTGTGGACCGCCTTGCTCCCGCCCGTTCCCGCTTCGACGGTGAGATCATCATCGCCTCCGACGGGCTGGAAATATCCTTTTAGTTGCTCTCGTTCCCTCCCGGGTTACTCTACTGTAACCTTGGCACTCTCGAGAATAACATCATATTTGTAACCGGCACCGAAATCCTTATCGAGGGCGAGCACCCCGCGCACCAGGACTGTATCCCCGGCCGCGGCCGAGTTGTTTGTGGTGACTGTCAGGTCGTTGGCCCCCTCACTGTCGGTCCCGTCCTGGAGATGCATCCAGTTTTTACCCATGATCTGGGGAGTAAACTTCACCACTTTGCCGCGTACCGCGACTTCCTTTTGATCAAGTTCCGCGCGATTGGCAAATATTTCGGCGACGGTTTTCCCCCCTTCAGCCCTGGTGATATTTGAAAAGTCGACGACACTGCTCTCTGTTCCTCCTGCCGCACGGGGAGCATTGCCTGTCCGGGGAGCCGCGGCTGATGCTGACCCCCCCGATCCGGCTCCCTCTACCACAACTTCCTGTACGAAATATACCTCCTCGAAGTCACGATCCAGAGTTTTACTGTGATAATTCCCCGTGGCCATGCCCTGGGGTACGATAACAGAGTTACCCACCTCGACCTGGAACTTGGGAGCCGCAACCCAAATTTTTTCCTCGCCGGTATCAACATGAATATACGTGTAGCTGGCTGCGTCCATGGTCTCCAGCACCTTTCCGGCCGTGCCTTGAAACGAGGTTTGCTGGCCGACCGCTCCAGGAGGAGTGACTGCTTCCGGAGCGGCGGGCTTCTCCTGCTCCACGGTTTTTGGCGATTGCTTCTTGCAACCTGGCGCTGCGATTACAACCAAAAAGGCGACAAACAATG
>JAUVQV010000155.1 GCA_030597995.1 Candidatus Rokuibacteriota bacterium | reverse complement strand
GGGATATCCTCCGGTCGCTCCCGCAGCGGCGGCCTGGTGAAGCTGATGACGTTGATCCGGTAATAGAGGTCCTCCCGGAAGGCCCCTTTTTTGACCCGCTCCGCCAGGGAGACGTTCGTGGCCGCCAGGAGGCGGAAATCCGATTTCTGGATTCGGGTCCCACCCAGCCGTTGAAACTCCTTCTCCTGTATGACCCGCAGGAGCCGGACCTGGAGCTCCGGAGTGCACTCTCCGACCTCATCCAGAAAGATGGTCCCCCCTTCGGCCGATTCGAAACGGCCGGGCTTGGCCATGGTGGCGCCGGTGAAGGCTCCCTTCTCGTAGCCGAAGAGCTCGGCTTCCAGGAGCTGGGTCGGCAGGGCGCCGCAGTTGAGGCTGACGAAGGGGCCGTCCCGCCGTGGGCTCCGGCGGTGAATGGCCCGCGCCGCCAGCTCTTTTCCGGTACCGCTCTCGCCCTGGATCAGCACGTTGGACTGCGTCGGGCAAACCACCTCGATCCACTGGTCCGCGACCTGCATCGGGAGGGAACGGCCGATGAGCTCTCCCTGGTCCAGGGCCGCGCGGAGCTGCCGGCGGAGGAGACTGTTCTCCTCCTCCAGCTTTTTCTGCTGAATCGCGAGTCCGACCAGGGACCGCCACTGCTGCAGGTCGGGGGGTTTGGTAAGATAATAATAGGCGCCCTCCTTGAGGGCCTGCACCGCGGATTCAATGCTCCCGTGACCGGTAAGAATCATAACGGGGAGTGTCGGATACTCCCTTCTGATCCAGTGAAAAAGATCCAGGTCTTCCACGTCCGGAAGCTTCAAATCAAGGATGACCAGCCCCACCCGCTCTTCCCGCCGGAGGGCCTTCCGGGTCTCCCGCGCATCGGAGGCCAGAAGGAGGGGATAGCGCTCCTCCCGCAGGAGTGAACCGTACACCTGACGGCTGCTCTTCTCATCGTCTACCAGAAGTACTTTCCAAAGATCATCAAGTCTCACGTCCGTCATGCGCCTTCTCCTTCTCGAATTTTCCGGTTATCGCTCCACCGGTATTTTGTCCTCGGCCCGTTGTCCGGTATTTCTCCTTATGATGGAGGGGTCTTTATTGTTTCTCTATTCGACATCGTTCTCCGGCGGGGGTTCGTCGCGAGAAAAGGCGGGGAAGCGGATCCGGAACTGCGCGCCACCCCCGGCCCCGGTGGCGGCGGTGATCCGGCCGCCATGCGCCTCGATCACTCCCTTGACGATGGAGAGCCCGAGGCCCGTCCCGCTCCTCTTCATGGTAAAGAACGGTTCAAAAAGCTCGGGCAGGGAAGCGTGGTCCAACCCGGGCCCGTTATCGGAAAATGTCACCACCACTTCCTCGGAACCCGCCCTCTCACAGTGGATCAGGATTACCCCTCGCCCCGCGGTGGCTTCGGCGGAGTTGCGGGCCAGGTTTTCAAAGACCTGAGCCAGCTGGAAAGGGTCGCCCGGAATGAAGAGCTCCCCCTCCGGCGCTTCCAGAGAGAGCGCCATCCGGGAAAAATCCCCCTGGGGCCAGGTGGCGACGAACTCTCCCAGGAACAGGGCGAGATCCATGGGGCGGAGGACAGGACGATGTTCGCGGCAGGCGGCGAGAAAATTCCCGATGAAGAGGTTCCCCCGCCCGACCTCCTCCTCGACAATCCCGAACAGAGAGGAAACCTCGGCGCTTTCCCTCCGCCAACGGGAACGCAGGACCGCCGCTGCCCCCCGGATAGCGTTGAGAGGATTGCGGAGTTCGTGTGAGATGACCGGGGCGGCCCGCCCCAAAGTCGTGAGGCGCTCCTCTTTTTTAATCTGCTCCCGGAGACGAATCCTTTCCAACGCCAGGGCACTCTGGCCGGCAATGCCGGCCAGGAAGGTCAGGTCCTCGACGGTGTAGATCTCCCCGCTTATTTTTTCTCCGAGGAGACAGCCTCCGAGCAGCCCCTCCCTCGCGACCACCGGGATGGCGAGCTCGAACTCCCCGGCAGCATCGCCGGAAGCCCCGGAAGAGGTTCCACTCCCTCCCTTTTCACCTACCAGCCCTCCGGAGGGGAGGGAGTTCTCGAGGGCCTTCCCGAACTTGTCCGTGAATTCCGGCACGCTTCCCATTACCGACACCGGAAGGTATTCCCCGCCTCTTTTGACCAGAACCGCGGCGCAGCTGGGGTGGACCAGTTTCCATCCTCGTTCCCACGCCGCACGCCAGATACCCTCCTCGCTCTCAATTTCTCCCAGGCCGGCAGAAAAATCGGCCAGGCGGGAGCGCATGAGGGTCCGGGAACGAAAGAACTTTCGATCCAGGCGCTCCTGAAGGAAGGACTTGAGGGGGCTGAACGCAATGGCCAGGGCGAAGGCCGGCATCATCGGGAGGACGTAGGAGCCCGAGAAGATTCCCTCCCGGGCCCACCCTTGCAGGCCCAGGACCAGGGACCAGTACAGGATGGAGAGGAAGAAAGTCAGCGCGGGATAGAGGAGGCTGGCGCGGTAGAGAACCCGCGCGTCCAGGAAACGGTAGCGGACCATGGAGACCGCTATCAACACAAAGTAGAGGACCGTAGCCAGATTGCCGAGGGGGTAAAAGACCACCCCATAGAGGGGGAGGAAGTTGGTCAGGCTCAGCAGCCCCAGGACGAGATTGGCCCCCAAAAGATAGAAGACCTGGTTCTTCCGGAGATGATCGCGCGTCGAGCGGTACTCCCGCCAGAGGAGATAGCTCGAGGCGGCCAGATAAAAAAGGAGGGTGAGAATGAAGAGTGGATAGAGTTCACCCGCCCGGCCGTAGTAACCGAACCAGAATCTCTCCCACCCCGCGATGAACCGGGGGCTGCCGCGCACCCACCAGAGTACCGCGGTCCAGACTCCGAAGGCCAGGAGCAGAGGATGCGTGAGCCTCCTTTTCAAGAAAACGAAAAAGAAAATGAGGCCCAGGAAGGGGTGGGAGACGATCGGTATAAGAAAGATCCGGTCGAGCGCCGCCGCCAGCTCACGGTCCCGGATGGTGAAGAGAAAAAAGACGTCCAGGTTCCAGAGGGCCGCTCCGACGTTGAGGGCGGCGAAGGCCTGGTGGAGGAGTGAGCCCCACCCCCGGCTCCAGATGAAAAGCCCCAGGGCGAGGGTCAGCAGGAATCCGGCCAGGGGTGACCAGGCCGGAAAGGTGATCTGCCACACTGCGTCCTCTCCTCCGGACATGCCTCCTCCACACGCGGAACTGAAAAACGATCACTTCGGAACAAACAGACCGGCCGCCCCTTCGGGAGACCGGGTGGATCAGTTCAGGAAATCCATCAGCTTGCGGCCTTTGGCCATGCGCTGGAGTTTCTTCTTGGCCTTCTTCTCTATCTGCCGCACCCTTTCGCGGCTGAGGCTCAGCTTCCCGCCGACCTCTTCCAGGGTCCGGGGACTGTCCTGGTCGATTCCGAAACGGAGCTTGACCACCTCCTTCTCCCGCGGGGTGAGGTGCTCCAGGAGGTTCTCGATCTCGATATTCAGGGAGCTGAGGAGCAGCTGGTGGTCGACTGCCGGGGGGTCTTCCGCCTGCAGCAGCTCGAGATAGGCGGTGTCGGAACTTTCTCCCACTGGGCTCTCCAGGGAGAGGGCGCGCCGGGAGACTCGCATGACCTCTTCCACTTCCCGCAGGGAGAGCCCCAGGGCCGTGGCCAGGTCCTGGCTGGTCGGCTCCCGATTGTACTTCTTGGAAAGCTCCTCGTACTTGCCCCGGATCTTGTGAAGGAGGCCGGCCTGCTTCAGGGGGAGCCGCACCGAACCGGACTGCCCCGCCAGAACCTGCATGATCGCCTGCCGGATCCACCACACGGCGTACGAGATAAACTTTACTTCTCTCTCGGGATCGAACCGCCGGGCGGCCTCGATGAGACCGATATTCCCCTCATTGATCAGGTCCAAAAGAGAGATGCCGCACCCGGAAAAGCGGTTGGCGATGCTGACCACAAAGCGGAGATTGGACT
>JAUVQV010000050.1 GCA_030597995.1 Candidatus Rokuibacteriota bacterium | reverse complement strand
CAGGGAGAGTGCGTCGAGTGCGTCGTGATGTAACCCATGAAGGGCTGCCGGGCGCGCTCCAGGCGGGAAACCGCCTCGTCGAATACGAACTCGTCGTGATAGCCGAAGGCATCCTTCCGGTCCCGGACGCCACCGTACCGGCCGCTCTCCTCCATGACCAGGCCGTCGAAGATGGTATATCCCTGCATTTCGAGAAAGCTCCTCATGTTTTCGTAGCTGGCGTCCCCTCCCTCCAGATAGAGGAGGGAGTACCCGTGCGCCTCCAGGATCCGCGGCAGGGAGGAGTAGCGGTGCCGTATCTCCGGGCTCTTCAGGATGGACCTCGCCGTGGCCCGGTCGAGGTAAGAGCTGTTGATGACAAAGAGGGCGCGGTGGGTAAATCGGACGTTCTGGACAAAGAATGGGAAATAGACGCTCTTCTCCGCCAGCCCGTTGATAAAGGGGGTCACTTCCCTCCCGTCTCTCCGGTAGCCCACGAAGCCGTTGCTGAATCCCTCCAGCTGGACGATGATGACGTTCTTGAGATTCCTGTTTCTTCCGCTACGCATCGTCTGCAGGAGCGGATAGTCGTCGTCGGAGAAGGGATTGCCTCCCACGCTCAACAGCCGACGGGTCGTTTTGACGGCCTCGGCCTCGTCGTAAAAGAGGTAACTGCCCTCATCGATAAAACTTTTCAGGCCGTCGACAAAAATATTGTAGACGGGATTGAGGGCGACATGGTTCACGATAATGTTCTTGGAGCGCAGGATCTGTCCGGACCGCAGGGGGCGAGACCCGGTCCCCCGGGCCAGGACGAAGAGGGCGGCCAGGGTGAGAACAAAAGAGACCACGTTGAGCGGGGTCGAGGGAAAGATCCTTTTTGGCGAGGCGAGCAATCTGTTCAACCCGACGGAGAAGGCGATGAAGAGCACCACCAGGACCGCCAGGGAGAGAGAGATCAGCAGGGTGTGGGCCTTGAAGGCCTCGACTATTCCCGGAATGATATCGGTGTCCCAGTACAGGAAGAATACTTCCTCCAGGGGCTTGTGCCGCTCCCGGTAGAAGACGAAGCTGGCTATGCAGATCATTAACGTTCCGGTGAGGAGGAATGCCGTCGCCAGGCTCAACACCTTCAGAAACAGGGGTCGCGGCGTTCCGAAAGCGGACGGAATGGAGAGCAGGACTATCGGGAAGAGCAGCATCGCTCCAGCGGCCAGGTCAAGCCTGAGAGAGGTCCTGAGGGCCTCGGCGGCAGTGGGCAAATCGAACCCCGGAAGAGCATAAACCACGAGGAAGCAGAGATGATAGGCAAAAAAGGTCAGGAGAAAAAAGCCGAAAGCGTAGAGAAAAAGGCGGAATATCGCCGGCAGATTCTTCAGGTGACGACTGGCAGACAGTTTACAAGGTCCTCCCGGTTTCCATGAAGTGCGGTTTCATCACGCCGCATCTGCCCCTTTGTAGCGTCCGGCATCAGGCCTGTCAAGTACCAAAAACGTTGCTGTTCGGCATGGCCATTAAATCAGGGCCGCCCCAGAAAAAGCCTATCCTTCATGGTCTTTCATGATCCTATCGATCGTCTCCGCGATTTCAGCTCGTCTGAAAGGCTTCATAACGATGGCGCTGATCTGATGCTCGACGGTCTCCTGTTTGTCATCAAACTCGCTGAACCCGGTGCAGAGAATAACGGGCATCTCGGGCTTGATGGCCTTGACCTTGGAGGTGAGTTCCAGGCCGGTCAACCCCGGCATGATCTGGTCGGTGATTATAAGGTCGAAGGAATCGGAATCTTTCCGCACTATCTCGAGGGCTCCCTCACTTGAGGTCACAGAGGTCACCGTATGCCCGAGGGCCCTCAGCGTACTCTCTCCCAGAAGCGCCAGTCCTGGATCGTCATCGACAAAAAGGATTCTCTTGCTGACGCTGCTGCGCTGATCAAGCTCCCCAACCTTCTCCGCCTCCTTTCCATGACTGAGGGGAATATAGACACGGAAGGTTGTGCCTTTTCCGGGCTTGCTCTCCGCAAAGATCTCCCCTCCGAGACTTTGCACAATACCGTAGACAACAGCGAGGCCGAGGCCTGTTCCCTCACCCACAGTTTTGGTTGTGAAAAAGGGTTCAAAAATGCGTGAGAGGGTAGAAGGATCCATGCCTTGTCCGGTATCCTTAACAGCGAGCAAGGCATAGTGTCCCGTCGTCAGACCCGCTTGAGAAGTTTTGAACGTAGTGTCAATAACGACCGGCTCGAGGAAAATGGACAGCACTCCGCCTCCCGACTGTAACGCATGCAGGGCGTTGGTGCACAGATTCAGAACAATTTGATGGAGCTGTGTCGGGTCGGCGAAAACAGTTCCTGTCTGTTCGTTTATGTCCCGACGCACTTCGATCGTAGAAGGAAAGGTTTTGTTGATGAGCTCGAAAGTCTCTATAACGGCTTTGTCTATTCGCACATGCTGCTGTTCCACCTTGTCTTTACGGCTGAAGGTGAGGACCTGCCGCACAACGTTCTTGGCACGGTCAGTGACGTTTAGGATCTCTCTTATGTTCATGTAAGACATCGAGTCTTTTGTGAGTTCCGACAACGTCAGTTCGCTATATCCGACAATCGCACTCAACATGTTGTTGAATTCATGAGCAATTCCGCTGGCCAGAGTTCCGATCGCCTCGAGTTTCTGAGACTGTCGCAACTGCGACTCCAGCCGAAGCCTCTCCTTGTCGATGGTCTTCAGTTCGGTGAGGTCTCTGACGAAAGCCGTCAGAAGCAAGCGCCTCTTCACCATCACCGGCCTCAGTACAACCTCTATCGGGAACTCTTCCTCGTTAAGGTGAAGGGCAGAGGTCTCAAACTGGAGCGTTCCGAAGAGCCGCTTTCCGTCGGAGACCAGTCGGCGGTATTCCTGGTGCAAACTATCCCGGAGCGAGGGAGGAACGAGGGTATCCAAGATGTTTTTGCCCAGAATATGGGATCGCTTGTAACCAAAAAGCAACTCTGCCGCAGTGTTGAACTCGATGATAAATCCAAGAGAATCGGTGGTGATGATGGCATTCATCGAGGCATCGATAATTGCCATCTTTCGAGCTTCACTGATGCGCAATTCCCGTTCCCACTCGTCTTTCTCGTCCACCTTCTCAAAGCCCGGCCCCGCTGCCGGGAAGCTCGGTTTTTCCTCTGCGATCGCGGCTGAAACGTATTCCAGTATGCATTGTCTGGAATTCTTCCGCATCACGAGAATCTGTATTCCGCTCCTGTATTGTTTCTCTGCCTTCGCGCTCCATATCACCTGGACTACAATACCAAGTTCTTCGGTCTGCCCGGGCAACCGGAACTTGACATCCAGCTTGGAACCCACCAGGAGCAGTCTGTCGGCTTCGATGAGCATCCCGCCACAAGAGATGTTCAGAGCGATCCCTTGAAATTCGATGGAATCCGCGGTGATTTCTTGAGTCCAAAGAGCGGCCCTCACAGGCATTCTTGTTTCACACCTCGGCTGCACGCGGAGCAGCTGCTCGAGGTGGTCTCCCCACAGTTCCATGTTCAGCGGCAAGGGGATGATCAAATTGGCGCCCGCTGCGATAAATGCCCTCTCGGTGTCGGGCGAAAGGGCGTGGTATATAATCACGATGGCTGTTCCCTTCGTCGTTTCACAATCACGGAGTGTAGTGACAAGCGAATGAATAGGCTCCTGGTCCGCACCTTCTATCAGGACAAGATTCGGCCTGAACGTTTTCACCTTGTCGAACGCTGTGGTGATATCGTTTACCACCTTGTGATCTATCCCACGGCGACAGAAAACGGTCGGTCCCAGCTCCTCACTGAGGTCGTTTGGCGAAACGACCATGACTTTCCGGCTGTTTTTCGGATCAGCTGACATCAGATATTATCCTGCAACGAGCGAAGTTCCTTGTGGCATAACCTTCAGCTCTCATCTTAAAAAGCCGCTTCCACACCACCATAAGGGGTATTTTCTGGATGGGAAGCGGATTGTCAAGGTGCTCTCCCCGGCACGACCAGCCTTCGCTGCCTCTCCGACAGCCCTTCCCCGTAGGAGGTGGGAAATGCTTTCCCCCGGTAGCTGGGGTACCCGAAGCCGATCACCATGATCTCCGGGATGCGGAGGAGAAGAAACAGCAGTATCGCCCATCGCATCCACCGCTGTCGCGGGGGCCAGCGCTCGGCAATCCAGAAGGTCACCGGGAGAGCAGCCGCGTGCAGGGCAATGACCACATGCCAGCCCTGAATAGTGACGGGCGAGAGGGCGCTGGTAAGGAGGACGGCGATGAAAGCGTTGAGTGTGAAGGTCCGCAGCCAGGTCCACTCCCGGCTCCTGGGGGCCTCCCGCGGGGCGCGGCGAAAATACCACCACGAGGCCGCCAGGGCCAGGAGGACCGAGGTTGCCGCAAGGACCCACAACAGAGCTACCGCACCCTGGAGCACCAATCTCTCCTGGTGTCCGCTCACCCAGTCCCCGTCGAGAAAGATCACCCTCTGGAGGCGGCGGCCGATGTCGAGCGACCCCAGGCGGAACCAGTAGTGCACGCCCCGCAGCACCGGGATGACTTTCACCAGCCCAAACCCCAGGAATCCCTCTGAAGGCATCACCGCCGGCAGCGTCCCCTCGACCAGGGCCCGGATCGTCGGGATGAGGGGAAGGGCGCCGATGACGCCTCCCAGGATGGCGGCCTTCACATGGACTCTGATGACTCTCTGAAAGAAGAGGAGCGCCGTCAGGATCACCAGCAGCAGGAAAGAACCGTGGAGTTGGAAGGTCAGAGCCAGAGTGGCCAGAAGGAGAGCCGAGGGAAGCGGCGCGGGACGCACCCGCAGTTTCCAGCAGGACCAGAAGTGCACCGCCGCCGGGAGAAAGAGAAAGCCCGGCTCCCAGAGGAGGCCGGCGTGATAACGACGCCAGGGGGAGAGCCAGTAGACGATGAGAAAAAGAAGCGCCGTCCGGGAGCCGGCGGCCTCGGAGAGTACCCGGGTGGCGATGAGTCCGGCGGCCAGATGGAAGATACCGATCAGCACGATCGGCGCCCGATAGTCCGGCCACACCTTGAGAGGGAGCCCGATCAGGAGTTGCAGCAGGGATCCGGGAATGAGTCCTCCCCCGGACATCTGCTTGGCCATCGGCCGCAGCTTCCCGGTCTCCAGGAAGTCGAGGCCGAGATCGAGGAGGGGCATCTGATCCCCGCCGATCCAGCTGCGCTGGCAGAGGAAGAGCTGGATCAGCACACCCAGGGCAAGGACGATCGAGACGGTGCGAAGGTAGCGGGTCTGCACATTGTTATCATCTACACATACGTGAGCCCCGTCAACCCGGAAGGCAGCGCGAACCGGGATCATCGCCGGTCCCGGCCCGGTGTGACAACAGGGGCTGAAAACCCGGAGGCCCCCTGATATAATGAGGCCCGGATAAGACGTTTCCGGAGGAGTCCTTTGCTGCCGCCTGGGAGGGATGAGTGATGAGCACACGGAATCTGCTTCAAGGTCAGACCGCTCTCATCACCGGAGCGAACTCCGGTATCGGGGAGGGTATCGCCCGCGCGATGGCCTCGGCGGGAGCACGGGTGATCCTCAACTACGTGGCCGGCGATGAGGCCGCCGGAAAGATCGTCGAAGAGATCCGGGGCTCTGGGGGAGCGGCCGTCGCCGCCAAGGCGGACGTCAGCAGCGAGGACCAGGTGAAGGCCATGTTCGAGTCCGCCATCGGGGAATACGGCACGGTCGACATCCTCGTCAGCAACGCCGGCCTGCAGCGCGACGCTTCTTTTGCCGAGAGGTCGCTCGAACAGTGGAACACCGTCCTGGCGGTCAATCTCACCGGGGCTTTTCTCTGTGCACGGGAGGCGGTCCGGGAATTTCTCCGACGCGGCCTCGTCCCGGAACGCTCGAGGGCGTCCGGCAAGATCATTTTTATCAGCTCCGTCCACGAGGTTATTCCCTGGGCCGACCACGCCAACTATGCGGCCTCGAAGGGAGGCATCATGCTCCTCATGAAGAGTCTCGCCCAGGAACTGGCGCCACAAAAAATCCGCGTGAACAGCATCGGGCCGGGAGCCATCAAGACGAACATCAACCGCGCGGCGTGGGAGAAACCCGACAACGAAGCGAAACTTCTCAGGCTCATACCATACGGCCGCGCAGGGGAAACCGGGGATATCGGACCGGCGGCCGTCTGGCTCGCCTCCGATGAAGCCGACTATGTGACCGGTATTACCCTCTTTGTCGATGGCGGCATGCTTCTCTACCCCGGTTTCAGAACGGGCGGCTGACCCCTGCCGCCGGTCACGGCATGTACAAGAAGATCAGCGACTACGGTATTATCGGCAACCTCCGCTCGATCGCCCTGGTCGGCCGGGATGGATCCATCGACTGGCTCTGCTATCCCAACATCGACTCGCCAAGCGTCTTCGGCGCACTGCTCGACGATCGCAAGGGAGGCCGCTTTTCTCTCTCGCCCACATCCGAGTGGGACTCAGTGACGGAGTATGTCGCCGACACGAACATTCTCGTCACCAGGTTCCGCACCCGCACCGGCGAGGCGGAGCTCACCGACTTCATGCCGGTGCCCGTCTGCGGCACGGAGGACCGGGAGGCCGAGGAGCACGAGCT
>JAUVQV010000116.1 GCA_030597995.1 Candidatus Rokuibacteriota bacterium | reverse complement strand
GGAGGGAGTTCAGGCCCGTAGACGAAGAAACCGCTATTAAATCCGTCTTTCCCTGGGGTTACAATTAGCAGTTTCAATGTTTCACACGAAATAGAATGTCTTCCGGACGGCCTCATCCTACTGGTTTTTCTCGAATCCCAGGATGAGCGTTGCCGGCCCGCCTTCGACCGAGAGCACCGGGACCAATATTCTTGAAAAGGGGTAGCTGATCGGAGTGTTATGGTGGAGATAGACAAAGTTTACCGACCCCGGGAAGTAGAGGAGCTTTGGTATCGGAGATGGGAGGAGTCCGGACTTTTCAGGGCGCTTGAAAAGTCACCGGCAGAAGCTTTTTGCATAGTTATCCCCCCCCCCAATGTTACCGGCTCGCTGCATGTCGGACACGCTCTGAACAATACACTTCAGGATATCGTAATTCGCTGGAGAAGGATGCAGGGCTACAACACACTTTGGCTCCCGGGGACGGACCATGCCGGAATCGCTACCCAGAATGTGATCGAAAGGCAACTCTCTGCCGAAGGAACCGACAGGCACCAGCTCGGTCGGGAGGCGTTCATTCGCCGGGTATGGCAGTGGAAGGAGACTTCGGGGGGGATTATCATCAACCAGCTGAAGAGGCTGGGATGTTCATGCGATTGGTCACGGGAACGGTTCACAATGGACGCTGGTCTCTGCAACGCGGTATGTCATGTTTTCATCCAGCTCTACAATGACGGGCTGATATACCGCGACGAGAAAATCAATAATTGGTGTCCTCGGTGCCATACTGCTCTCTCGGATTTGGAGGTTGAATACGAAAACCAGCCGGCCCACTTGTATTATGTCCGTTACCCCTCTGCGGAGGGGAACGGTGGGATAACGGTGGCCACCACAAGGCCGGAAACCATCCCGGGCGATACCGCGGTGGCCGTCCACCCTGAAGATGAGCGCCATGCGTCCCTGGTCGGCAGTCGTGTCCGGCTTCCGGTGGAGCCTTTTCGCCGGGTCCCAATTGTTACCGACGTGGATGTGGATCCCTCCTTCGGCACCGGCGCTCTTAAAATCACTCCGGCGCACGACTCCGCAGACTTCGAGATCGGGCGGAGAAACAAGCTGGAGGCGGTCAAGGTCATCGACGAGCTGGGTAGGATGACCGGTACTGTGGGGAGGTATGCCGGCCTGGACCGTTTCACAGCCCGGCAGGAAGTCGTTGGGGACCTGGAGGAGCAAGGTCTGCTGGAAAGGGTAGAGGACTACACGGTTCCCCTGGGACGGTGTTATCGTTGCAAGACCGTAGTCGAACCGGCACTCTCCCCCCAGTGGTTCGTGAAAGTCGGGCCTCTTGCGGTTCCGGCCATCAGGTCCATTCGGGAGAAACGTACTCGGATCATACCCGCACATTGGGAAAAAACATACTTCGACTGGATGGAAAATATTCGCGATTGGTGCATTTCCCGGCAGATCTGGTGGGGGCACCAGATTCCCGCCTGGTACTGTCTCGCCTGCAACGAGGGTCGGGTAACACGCTCTTCTTCGCCGTCCTCGACAAGCACCGGCCGCATTCAGGAGGAGAGCTGGAGGATCGATGTAAACGCCACGCCCATAATTTCCCGGGAAAAACCTGAGTCCTGTCCGGGGTGTGGGGGGAATGAACTGATTCAGGATCCGGATGTTCTCGACACCTGGTTTTCATCAGCCCTGTGGCCGTTTTCCACTCTCGGGTGGCCGGAAAAAACACCGCTCCTTGAGGTTTTCTATCCAACCTCGGCTCTGGTAACCGGTTTTGACATTCTCTTTTTCTGGGTGGCGAGGATGATGATGATGGGATTGAGGTTCATGGGAAACGTGCCATTCCGAGAGGTCTACATCCACGCGATGGTTCGCGACGCAGAGGGGCATAAAATGTCAAAATCCAGGGGAAATGTCATTGACCCTCTGGGAATGATGGAGCGATACGGGACGGACGCCTTCCGCTTCACCCTGGCGGCAATGGCCGTCCAGGGCCGGGACATTAAACTGTCCGAAGAAAGGATTGCCGGATATCGCAATTTTGTCACCAAGATCTGGAACGCCAATAGGCTTCTGGCGATGCACCTGGGACCGGATTTCAAACCCGAAACTGTTCTGACCCCGGTTCCGGTTCTGGAGGATCGCTGGATCCTGAGCCGGCTCAATGATGTGGTCCGCCGGGTAAACACGGCCCTGGAAGGCTTCCGCTTCAACGAGGCAGCTTCAGCCATGTACCAGTTTGCCTGGCACGAGTTCTGCGACTGGTATTTGGAGATCATCAAGCCCCGGTTGTCCAGCCGGGGGAGAAACGGTGGGGACGCCAGGCAGGTAGGCCTCTTCGTTTTTCGCCGGTTCCTGGCGCTGCTCCATCCTCTGATGCCCTTTGTCACCGAGGAGATCTCCCATGGCCTGCCGGGAAGTACCGATCTGCTGCTTGCCGGTCCCTATCCTCAGCCGGAGGATCGATGGTCTGATCCCGGGGCCGAGGAGCAGATGGCACTCATCGTCGAATTTGTGAACGCCGTGCGAACCATAAGAGGGGAAATGAATCTCGAACCCGGTTTGGAAGTGGAGGTAAAGCTCAGGAAAGCCTCCCCCACAGTGATTGCCATTCTGGCTGAAATGGAGCCGACGGTAAAGAGGCTCAGCCGGGCCCGGAGTCTGGATTTCGGCCGGGAGTCGATACCGGACAAATCGGCTACGGCCCCGGTCTCCTTCGGGGAGATCTTTGTTCCTCTTGAAGGAGTCGTGGATTTTCTGGTCGAACAACGTCGTTTGGAAAAAGAGTTGGCGCGAATCGAGGCTGATGTTTCCCGTCTGAGGGACAAACTGGGGCGGGAGGAGTTTCTGACGCGGGCTCCGGAAGAGATAGTTTCTAAAAATCGGCAGCGGCTGGCGGAACTCCTGGAGAAGAAAAAACTTCTCCAGGGCAGTCGGGAGCAGGTTCTCTCTTGGATGAAAAGATAGAGTTTCTACGGGAAGCTGATTCGAGGTCAGTGTGAAAGACGGGAAGGTTGCAATGAATGTCTCACACGCCTACGGGAGAGCAGTGGACAACCTGATTCGACTGGCCCTGGAAGAAGACCTGCCGGCTCACGATGTGACCACAGAGGCCGTTTTGCAAGAGCCCCTTTCGGTCTCCGCCAACCTTTTAGGCAAGGAGGCAATGGTTGTCAGCGGATTAGAGGTGGCCCAGAGGGTCTTTCGGGCTCTGGACGCAGAGGTGGTTTGGGAAGCGCACGTTGCGGATTCCTTCAAGGTAGAGGCCGGGTCCGTCCTGGCCCGGGTCAGCGGGAACGCTGCGGCCCTTCTTGCCGGAGAGAGGACGGCCTTGAACTTTCTCCAACGTCTTTCCGGTATTGCTACCGCCACCCGGCGGGCAGTTGACGAGGTCGAAAGTTTTCACGTGGCGGTTATGGATACCAGGAAGACCACGCCGGGGTGGAGGTTGCTTGAAAAATCGGCTGTGCGTGATGGTGGGGGAATGAACCACCGGTTCAGCCTCTCGGACGGAGTACTAATCAAGGGAAACCACGTCAAGCTCTGTGGCGGGGTTGGCGCTGCCCTGGCCAGAGCCCGGACACACCTCCCACCCGGCACTCGAGTTGAAGTCGAGGTGGGCAATCTGGAGGAAGTCCGAGAAGGGTTGGATGCCGGGGCCGGAGTCATTCTCCTCGACAACAGCGACCCACAGACTGTCGCCCAGGCGGTCTCTCTTGTGAAAGACAGAGCCCTCTTGGAGGCTTCGGGAGGAATCACGGAGAGAAACATCCGCCGAATGGCCGAAACGGGAGTAAGACAGATCTCGTTGGGCGCACTTACCCACTCCGCAGCTTCTGTGGACATCAGCATGGAGATACTGTAGGCGCGGTCGGACGCCGCATTCGAAGAAAAAAGTGCGGAGGCGGCCGCCGGTGCACTACAGAAAGGGGATCAAAATTGTTGCTGGCGCTTGATATCGGGAATACTAATATCCACATTGGTGTCTTCCGAGGGCAGGTACTATTTGCCAGCTGGGACATCTCAAACAGGCCTGGGCGTACCCCGGACGAGTTCGGCGCGCTGCTCCGTAATCTTACAGAAGCCAAGAAGATTGGTAGTCGGGATATTCAAGGGGCAGTTGTCTCATGCGTGGTTCCCCCGGTTTCGGCCATAGTACAGGAGATGGTTCAAAAATATTTTGCATGCAACCCACTTTTCGTAGGTCCGGAGTTGGCCGAGGGGGTACTCGTGCTTTATGATAACCCTCAGGAGGTGGGAGCTGACCGGATCGCCAATGCGGTTGGAGGCTTTCAAAAGTACGGGGGGCCGCTAATAATAGTAGACTTCGGTACCGCCACTACCTTCGATGCCATTTCGCACAAGGGAGAGTATCTGGGGGGAGCGATCGCGCCCGGGATAAAAATATCCATCGAGGCTCTTTTTCAAAATGCGGCGCAGTTGCCGAGAATTGATCTTTCTAGACCAGCTGCTACTGTGGGGAGGAACACGGCTGCCAGCATGCAATCCGGGATCATTTTCGGGTACGTGGGCCTGGTGGAATCCTTGGTCAAACGCATCACCGAAGAGCTTGGTGGAAAAGCGGTCGTGGTTGCCACCGGCGGATTGGCGGATTTGATCGCCCGCGAAACCGGTATGGTAGGAGCGGTGGACCAGCACTTGACTCTCGAGGGTCTGCGGCTCATATATGAGAGAAATTAACCGGTCACGGGGCCCTTTTGTGCCCGGGCTGCGTTGCACCCTCGTTTACTTGTGCGATATACAGCAGTATGTCTCCGCGCTCACTTCGGGTGACGCCTTGCCAGGCCACAAAATTGCGCCCGTGACTCAACCGGTTACGCACGGCGAATAGGGATGAAGGCTTGGGATCACCGAAGAATGCTGT
>JAUVQV010000080.1 GCA_030597995.1 Candidatus Rokuibacteriota bacterium | reverse complement strand
CGGGGAACTCCGGTTCGGTCCGCGGGCCGCGGGGACGACACAGTAACTGCACCGGGAGTCGCAACCGTCCTGAATCTTTACAAAAGCGCGAGTGTGGCGGCCAAAGCCGGAAAGTTCGGGGAAGGCCCCCGGTGCATCAACGGGCAAGGCCCCCACACGGACCCGCTCTGTCCGAGGCCGGCCGTTGTCGGGGAGGTGGGCGAGAAGATCCTTTTTCTCAGAGTTCCCGAGGATCAGGTCCACCTCCGGCATCCGGCTCAGGGCCTCCGGCTGGGTCTGGGCATAACAACCGATGGCGATCACCGTTGCGGAGGAATTCAGCCTGCGCGCCCTCCGGAGGGATTGACGGCAGCGGTAATCGGATTTTCCGGTCACGGTACAGGTGTTGACCACATAGACCGACGCTGGTTCGGAGAAAGAACAGATCCGGTAGCCTCGGGCGGCGAATTGCCGCACCAGGTCATACGTCTCGAACTGGTTGAGCTTGCAGCCCACGGTATAAAAGGCCACGGTTCTTTCCCGGTTCGTCATTTTCCCAGGACCTCACGGAAGAAGCGTTCATAGCGGGTAACCACCTTTCCCAGGCTGAACTTATCGCGGGCAATGGCCTGCCCCCGATCGGAAAGAGCGGACCAGAGGGAGGGATCACTGAGAATTTCTGTCCCACGCTCAACCATCCCCCGGAGGTCTCCGACCTCTAAAAGATACCCGCACCCGCCGTCCTCCACCACCTCCGGGAGGCCGCCGACGCGGTAGGCCAGGACCGGTACGCCGCAGGACATGGCTTCGAGCGGTACCAGCCCGAAGGACTCCATCTCCGATGGGTGGAGCAGGAGGTCCGCGACCGAGAGCCACTCCTGAATGGTGTCGACAAAAGACAAAAAGTGTACCCGCTCCTCGATTCCAAGGGTGCGAGCGGTCTGCTCCGCCCGGATTCGGTCCGGTCCGTCACCCACCAGGTACAACCGGGCGGGAAAGTTCTCGGCCAGGCGGTGAAAAATCTCTACCACTTCCCAAACTCTCTTCACTTTCCGGAAATTGGAGATGTGCAGCAGGACTTTTTCCTCCGGCCTGGCGATACGCTTCCTCTGCCGCGAATCGTGTCGGCGGCGGAACTTCCTGGTGTTCACGAAGTTCGGTATCACCCGGATATCCCGAGCGAGCCGAAACTTGTGCACGGTGGTCTCGGCCAGCGAGCAGGAGACCGCGGTCAAGGCATCGGAACGGAGCATCGCGTGGCGGGTGACCTCCCAATAAGAGGGCTCGTGACCGATGAGCTGGACGTCGGTGCCGTGCAAGCTGGTGATAATTTTTACTTGGACTCCGGCCATCTCCTGCCCGAGGAGGGCGGCTATGGAGTGGGGGATAGCGTAGTGGACTTGCACCAGGTCCAGACGCTCCCGGCGCATGATCTCGGCGATCTTTGTGGCCAGGGCCAGGGTGTAGGGAGGGAAGTGGAAGAGGGGGTACGTGATGACCTGCACCCGATGGAATTTCAGTCCGCGGGCCGGTGTGAGCCGGGCCGGAAGGTCGGTGCTGATGATGTGCACCTGGTGTCCCCGCGATGCCAGGGCCTGCCCCAGCTCGGCGGCGATTACTCCGCTGCCGCCGAAGGTCGGGTAACAGACGATGGCGAGTCGGAGCTTTCTCCCCGCCAATTATCCCTCCTTCCGGGGTTTGGGGATCAGGGTGCGGGGTGAGGTGAGTGAAAGCGGCGAGGTGGCAATGAGCCCTTCCCCGTAAGCGGCTCCTATCAGGCTGCCGAAATGCCTGTCGCGCACCTCGGCCAGGGAGAATGGGTCGGTATACCAGTCGGGACGGATGACCTTTCCTCCGTCCTCTTCGATCTGGGAACGGTGTGCCGAAAAAGCCTTTTTCTTGAGAGGGTACTCTCTGGTGACGTCTACCACCACTGAGGTTTTTTTCTTTTTCACAGGTGTATCGTAACAGGGCTGTTCGACTGGCTACACAATTATATTTCCGAAGTGGTGCTGTGTAAAGTCTGCCGGCAGGTCCTCTGCCAGGGCAGTCAGGAATCCCGGCCCGTACTTGTTCAGGAAGTAATAGGGGGAGAGGATTCTCTCCTGGAGCTCGCCCCGGGGGAAGAGCCTCTGCTGCGATCGCCGGAGTTGATCACGCCCCACTTCGGAGCGCTTTCGCAGGCTAGCCACGGAACGGGCCTCAAGGTCTTTGATCAGGAACTCTATCTTTCCCCGCGTCTGTCCGGAGAGGCGTGCCAGTTCGGCATCGGTCGCTCCGACTTCAGTGAGGAACCGGTCCAGCGGTCGCAGGGTGCCGGACCGGAGTTTCTCCCACCGGGCTGGCGCGGCCATCCGGTGTTCCCTCCTGATCAGGGCGTTTAGAGCGGAGGTAATTCCGGTCCTCAGGTCCTGCGGTGTAATCCGGTAGCGTTTCAGGGTCTTGCGGACAGTGGTTTCTACCAGGGTCAGGCTGGCGCGCAGGACCAGGGCCGGCGGTGGAATCTGAAGCCACCGGTAGCCGGGGAGGATCTGCGCGAAATAGGCCAGCTCAGTGGGCCCGCAGACATAGACCGCGGTGGGGAGAAGATAATCCTGCAGCAAGGGTCGCAGATTGACCCCGGGGCTGAAATCCTCCGGGTGTCCATCAAGACGCCGGCGGAGTTCCAGGAGGGTGTATTCCTTTTTCCCAACCTTGAACCGCTGCCTCTCAAAGACCACTCCCAACCGCTGCCGGTCAGAAATCAGGAAGAAGGGGCAGCGCCGCTCCATCTTCTCGAGGACCGGTCTGAAGCCCTTCCGGAGCAGCTCCCTCCCCTCTCGCCGGCACTCGTTCGTCAAGCGCAGAGGCTCCTCCAGGATCTGGGCCCAGAGCGGGCGGGAGTGGGTTTTAAGGCGGGCGTCGAGAGAATCGAAGATGACCAGTCCGAGAGGACCCAGGAGGCGGAGCATCTGTCGAGAGAACCAGAGCGAAAAAGTGGGATTCGTTTCCAGATCCCCCCGGAGCGACCGTAGGAGGTCCGGTGTGTATTCCGTGTGGCCGGAAGCCTCGAAAAAGGACTGCAGAAGCTTGTCCGACTCGGGTCCCAGAGGGAGCGCCCCGGCGGGCGATTGCCGGTATTCGTCCGGCCAGGGAAGTTCGAAGCGTGTGATCTGGTGGTCACGTCCGAGAGTGAAGGTCCGGTTCATCTCTTCGAAGTCGTGGTCTTCAGCCTCCGACCAGAAGAGGGGGACGAATGGCCGTTTCCACCGCTGCGAGAGTTCACGGGCCAGGTGAATGGCGCTCAGGGCTTTGAGGAGTGTGTACATGGGACCTCCGAGCAGGCCGGATTGTTGACCCGTGACCACCGCTTGTGCCCCCTCGGCAAGGAGACGGAGGCTTTCAAGAGCTGCCGGCGGGGCGTCCAGCTCCCGGTGGTAGTCTTCGAGGTCCCGGAGGAGTGCCGGGGTTATGTGCCGGGGAGGCGGCAGGGTTGTGACCTCAGTGGTTGAGAAAAATGTCCCTCCCGGAAGGAGGTCCGTCTGTCCCGAAAGGAGGCCGTGGGCCGGGTGCCGGCGCGGCAGCCAGGTCCGGAGCGGGGACTTCTCTTCCCAGACAATGTGCACCTTACCGGCTCACAACCTGTTTCTCCCGACAGGGTCGAAAACCGAACACCGTGCAATTATGGCTGTGGGAAAATCGTGGATCAGGGAGCCTCACGGACAGTTTTTGCGGCCCTTCGGAATGTAATCTGCTTGGCGTCACTCCAGAGGTCCTCCAGGGCATATATGACCCTCTTTTCATAGTGGAAGATGTGCAAGACGAAATCCACGTAGTCCAGCAGGATCCAGGTCCCGTCGCTATAACCCTCAACCCCGAGGGCCCGGATACCCTTTTCCTCCAGTTTCTCCCGGACCGCGTCTGCGATGGCCCGGACATTGGTGTCCGAAGTTCCACTGCAGATCATGAAATAATCGGTCACCGACGAGATTCCCTTGAGATCGAGAACGACCAGGTCCCCGGCTTTCTTTTCCTCGGCAACGCGGGCGCTTAATTTCACGAGCTCTCTGGTAGATACCCCCATTCAGCCTCCTTGACCCGTTTTTTGGTAAAGCTTGTGTCTTATAATGTATTTCTCTACCGCCTCCGGGACGAGATATCGCAAGGACCTCCCCTCGGCCGCCCGGTTCCGGATGGCGGAGGCGGAAAACGGCAGCAGTGCCGCCTCTACCATGTAAAGGATGTGTTTACCGGCCAGGGCATAGGCGCGGGCCCCGGGACCGCACCGGCGCGGCGAGGCAGACTTGAGGGGAGGGGGAAGAAAAGGTTGCGGAGGCAAGAGGGGGGAGTCCGGTCTGGGGAAGACCACAAAATGGGAGTAGTCGGCGAAAAGTTCAGCTTCCCGCCAGGTGGTGATCTCCCGGAACGCGTCCATGCCCATCAGGAAGAAAAACTCTGTCTCCCGGGGAAAGCGCCGGCGAAGAATCCGGAGAGTTTCGATGGTATACGATTTCCCCTCCCGGGTGACTTCAAGATCGAGGGCCGCAAAGGAGCGGTTGCCGGCAACGGCCAGCCTGACCATTGCCAGGCGCTGGCGGCCGGTCGTGAGGCGAGCCCTTTTGTGGGGAGGTTTTCCCGACGGGATAAAAAGAACCCGGTCAAAAGAAAACCTTTCCCGGAGTTCCTCGGCCAGAATGAGGTGAGCGAGGTGGATCGGATTGAAGGTCCCCCCGAAGATCCCTATCCTCGACGGCTTTCGGGGGCGGCTGATTTTGCCGGTGGCAATCTTTTGAGCGATGGGAGTCCCCCTATCCTTGTACGACAATGGAGCAGTATATTGGAAAAAGGGCCTTTACGGCGATGATCCGCCGGCTGGAATGGGCCTCGAGGCGATAATCCATCTGTTTCTCTTATTGAATAATATAGTAAATCTTCCCTGATGGATCAAGTCTCCTCACGTGAACACTATCGTGCGATTGCGCCACACCAGGATCTTTCGCGAGAGATGATGCCAGATCGCCCGGGCCAGGACGACCTTCTCAAGGTCCCGGCCTTTTCTCATCAGGTCCTCAACGGAATCCGTGTGGCTGACGGGCACGACATCCTGCGCGATGATCGGACCGGTATCCAACTCGGCACTCACGTAGTGACTGGTTGCTCCGATCACCTTGACGCCACGCTCGTGGGCCGAGTGATACGGTTTGGCGCCCGGGAACGCCGGAAGAAAGGAATGGTGGATATTGATGATTTTATGAAAGTAATGGTCGATGAATTCGGCACTCAGAATCTGCATGTACCTGGCCAGAACGATAAAGTCGATCCGGTGCGCCTTCAATAATTCCAGTTGCCTTTTTTCCTGGGTCTTCTTGTTGTCCGGGGTAATCGGCAAGACCTGATAGTCGATGCCGAGATTCTTGGCCACCGGCTCCAGCGCCCGGTGATTGCTGACAATCAACGCCGGCTCCACCGCCCACTCCTCGGCCTGGCAGCGGGCGAGAATGTCATAAAGACAATGGGGAAGCCGGGAGACGAAGACGGCCATCCGTGGTCTCTCCGTCGCAAAATGGAGCTTCCACTGCATTCCGAATTTCCCGGCGATGTCGGATTGAAAGCACTCGCTGAATTTTTCGGGGGGGATGTCGAAGTCCTT
>JAUVQV010000066.1 GCA_030597995.1 Candidatus Rokuibacteriota bacterium | reverse complement strand
GACGGAATATGTGAAGTGTATTTTTACATCCGGGCGGCGTTGTGTCAAATAGCCAGAGTTGTGAGAGAGCCGTATGTGGAGAGAGCTGTGACCTGCCCCTTCGAGACCGTTCCAGGTTTGGAGGTAGAATCTGGAGTGCATCTGGTCTTGAAAGGAGGATTATCATGGGCAGGAAGATATTTACCCCCGAGCAGATCCTCAGGCGGCCGCTCCCAGTTTTGAATTATAATCTGGGACTGCATGGCGCATAAACCCAGCTTGGAATGCCCTTCGCGCTACAGAGCTTTTCCCGGAAGAAAGAGCTTGACAGCACGAAGAGCGCATGAGTACATAGGATCTGTCTTGTACGAAACAGCGCAGAAGATGCACAACGCTTTACCGGATATCGTAGCGCATCAGGTGTTCCGCAGAGTGCAATTCACGCCGGGCCGTACTCATCCCGCTCTCGATTTCACGGCTTCCCGGAAGAGGGCGGTATTTCGCGAAGGCGGGAAATTCCCCGGTGCTCTCGGCGAGGCATTTTCATGAGGAAGAAAATCGGAGAGGTCCTGGTTGCGGCGAACCTGATCGACGCTGAACAGCTTGGGAATGCTCTCACCATCCAGAAGGGGAAAAACAAGAGACTCGGAAAGGTGCTCGTTGAGCTCGGCTACGTGGACGAAGTCCAGGTTGCGCAGGCGCTCGCTAAACAGCTCTCTCTCCCCCTGGTGGATTGTAAAAAATACACCATCACGAAGGATGCCCTCGCGACGGTGCCGAAGGAGGTTGCCGAAAGGAGAATTGTCATGCCGCTGCAGAGGGACGACAAGAATCTGCTCCTGGCAATGGCGAACCCTCTCGACTGGGAACTCCACAAAGATATCGCCTTCAAGACCGGGCTGAAGGTCTCGGTGGCCGTCTCTCCGGAGACCCCACTGCTCAACGCCATCGAGCACCATTACGGTTCGGTCGAGCAGGTGTGGGATCTCGTCAAAGAGATGCCCCAGTACAGCGGTGTCGAGTTCCTGGCAGTGGAGGAGGACACCGAGAGCGCCGACGTACCATACCTCTCTGCTCTCAGTGAGGCTCCGCCCGTAGTCAAGCTCGTAACGATGATGTTTGCCGATGCGGTCGTGCAGCGGGCGAGCGACGTCCACATCGAGCCTGAGGAAAAGTATGTCCAGGTGAGGTACAGGATAGATGGCGATTTGACAAACAAGTTGAAGTTTCCCAAACAGCTTCAGGATTCTGTCATAACGAGAATAAAGATAATCTCGAACCTCGACATCACGAACCGGAGACTTCCCCAGGACAGCCGGACTACACTGCGATTAGAGAAGAAAAAAGTGGAGTTGAGAATCTCGACCCTGCCCTCTTTTTACGGGGAGAAGGTGGTGGCCAGGATTCTCGATCCGGGCACCGGGCTGGCCTCGCTCGGCGCCCTGGGTATCCCGGACGGTATTTTCAAGCAGCTCATCAACATCATCGGCAGGTCTCAGGGGATGTTTCTTGTCACCGGCCCCACCGGAAGCGGTAAGACCACCACACTGTACGCCATGTTGAGACAGCTGCAGTCAGAGAAGGAGAACATCGTTACCCTTGAGAATCCGATAGAGTACAAACTGCCCGGGATCACGCAGGTCGGAGTGAACGAGGCTATCGGTCTCACTTTCGCCACCACGCTGCGTTCCGTGCTCAGGCAGGATCCCGACATCATTTTTGTCGGGGAGATCAGAGACCTGGAAACCGCCGAAATCGCGGCGAGATCCAGTCTCACGGGGCACTTTGTCCTGAGCACGGTCCACACCACCAACACCGTTTCCACGATCACCAGATTGATCGATATCGGAATCCAGCGATTCCTGGTTGCCGCCACGCTGTCGGCCATCTTGAGCCAGAGGCTTGTGAAAAAGATCTGCCCCGCCTGCAGGGCTGAGGTCCCCCGCCCGGAGGACGCGATCATATCGGGTTTTCCACCCCTCGAGACCTGCTACAAAGGGACGGGCTGCAAGGAGTGTAACTACACGGGCTACAGAGGGAGAATAGGGATTTATGAGTTTCTCCCCATTGATGCTGAATGCAGAAGAATGATCAGCAGGAAGGCTTCGGAGGGGGAACTCTGGGAGCACGCGGTGAAGTCCGGCGTCTCATCGCTCTTCGATGATGGATGGGAAAAAGTCCGGCAAGGCCTCACGACAATCGAAGAGGTGATCTCCAATGTACCTTACGAGTCCTAACCGGCATTGTTCATGAGTGCTCGATGAAGCGGGACAACTTTTCGGCCCTGAATTTCTTAATTCTTCAAATATTCCCAATCAACATTCATTGATGCTGAGATCTTGGTGGTATGACAACGCCTCTTGGGAGTGTCTAGGTCTTGTCGAGATGATCTTGGCGGCCTCGGCGATGACCGGCATAAGATCATGACGCATGAAGTCCTTCATGTGAGATGGAAGATTGATTTCCCCCCGAAGTTCAACGCCATACTTTGGGGGAAATCGGTTGAGCGCGTATGCCAGAATGTCCGAAACGCACAGGTCGCACCTACAGGAAATCCCAAGTCTCTTTGTGATTGGCTGTATAAGGGCACTGCCGATTTGCAGGGGGAAGTTGATAATGCGAATCAGCGATGCGTCGTACACCCATCCGATCGAATTATGCTTGGGACGACGTCTTACCCGCTCCATGGACTCACACACCGCGCGTTCCACATCCCGGGAGATGCTCCTTCCCTTCCGGAGGGCGTAGTTGTCTCGAGTGCAGTAGTGAGTAGGGAGGGTATTGAGTGAGAGAGCTATGGTGTCCGACCCGCAAAGCTCGCACCAGCAGTCCTCGTGCCTCCGCTGATTCCCGAAGTCCACTAACCGGCCCAGCATGGTCCGCAAGTTGCGGGGCTGCGGCCCAGCCTCGTTCTTTCGGTGTTTTACTTCTACAGTTACTGCAGCTTCCAGATCATTTTTCACGCTCATAACATATCCTAAAGGCCGCGTTTCAGCCGCCCGCAGGCCGGCGTGGATGATGGTGCCGCCTGCGGGGTTACCTGTCCACCCCATAAGAGAATGTGCACAAAAAGCAAACTGAGGGAAGTGATGGCCATCACATTCTGAAAACAATTCACAGCAACCCGATCCCCCTCAAGGACGGAACTCGTTTTCAGAAAGGGCGGGATTCAGCTCGATTTTTCGAAACCTGGTGGAACCGGTGTGTCTCCCGGAGGCGTAGTTCTCTTCCCGAAAGGCGAAGACGACTCCCTCCACCCGGCGGAAGTCCGAATACTCGGTGGCGAAGTGGGTACTCATAACCGGCGTGCTCAAAAAGCCCTCGCTCCGCACGATCCGACCCTCCTCGGGTTCGAGATATACCCTCATCGTCAATCCCTCGGCAAGGGAGATTTCCAGCGCGGTCAATTCCTGCGTGCCCCGGTTCAGCCGCTGGAGAAACCTCACCTCGTCCCGCCTTTCCTGGAGGATCCAGGGCAGGGCGGCCCTGGCCGCCTGCAGTCTCATGGCCGAGAGTAAAAATCCCTCCACCGGGACGAGCGTTCCCTCCTTGTTCGGCCTCCACCCCTGGTCCCGATTCAGGATCCTCACCTCGGGGGTGCCGGGATAACTCAGGATCACCTTCAGGCGGTCGGGGCGCTCGAATATCCGCACCGCACCCCCCTCGAGGTTCCTTATCAGGGCGCGCAGGGTTCCCTCCATACGGTAGGACGAGACCCGCGAGAGCTGTTCCCAGCCGCCATAGGCCTTCAGGGCCCGCTCGATGAACTCTTCGGCTCTCCCCCCGGCAGGACCCTCGAGGGGGTGTGCGGGGAATGTGGCGAAGAGCAGGAACGAGACGATCCCCAGCCCTTTCACCGTCCGCGTCATCGGGCCGCCGCCACCGGTTTTTTCACTGTCGACTCCTCTTCGAACCACAGGGTGTTCATATCCCACCGTGAGACGGCCTGTCAAGCCTCCAGAGAGCTTGACGTCATACCGAAAGGGGAATACCATGTCACCTGAGAGACATTCGGGCCAGGTGCCTTGCACCGGCAGGAATGGCACCCGATGGAGCCGTCATTATGAGCTTTGTCGGGGTTTTTTTTAGAATTGCAGGAGGCAACTTGTGAATATCGCAGACACATTATTTGTGGCTATCGAATACCGGCTTTCCCTCGAATCGGGAGAGAAGGTTGACAGTTCCCCTGAAGGGGAGCCGCTGGGGTTCGTTGTCGGTTCCGGTCGTATCATTCGGGGGCTGGAAAAGGCCCTGATGGGAAGGGCCGCCGGTGAGAACGCACGGATAGTCCTGGAACCCGAGGACGCATACGGTGCGGTGAACGGGGATTTGTTTCAGGAAGTGCCCAAGAGCAAGTTCCCCAGTGATGTCGAGATCAAGCCGGGCATGGCCTTCGAGGCCCAAAATCCCCGGGGGCCGATCCGGCTTAAGGTGGCAAAGGTGAACGACAATGATACCGTCACCATTGACCTCAACCATCCCATGGCCGGCAATCGCCTTTTTTTCGATGTCAAAATCGTTGAAGTGCGTGAACCCCTCGCTGACGAACTGCCGCAACCGTCCGCCGGGTGCGGCTGCAATTCACCAGATCAAAGCCCATGCGGTTCACGCCGCGACTGCGGTTCACACGCCTGATGATACCGTCTACTCCGGGAGCGGATCTCTGTGCGGAGCAGGCGGAGGTTGCCGAAGAGGCGCGGATCGGATTCTCCTCCCCGGAGCAAAAACATGCCCCGCAAGAGATGCGGGGCATGAGGTGTTTTCCGGCGAATTACTGGTTTTACAGCTTGCTTACATTGCCGGCGGCCGGGCCTTTGGGGCCGTCGACAATTTCGAACTGTACCCGTGCTCCCTCCTCCAGGGATTTGAAGCCCTCGGCTACAATCGCGGAATGATGAACGAAAACATCGGGCCCATCGTCCTGCTGAATAAAACCATACCCCTTGGAGTCATTAAACCACTTCACTGTTCCTTCTTTCACTTCTCTCTGCTCCTTACAGAACCGTTGAACGACAAAATCCGGTTATCGGTAGATAGACCGGGGTGAACGCCTGAATGTTCAGATCAACAAGATCACTCATACTCTGCCTAAGGATGATGCGGCTTGCTTTCCTGAAACCACAAATACCAATCAAAACCTCCCGCAACGAATAATAATGCAGTCTTCCGGGAAAAGCAAGTTACAAAGAGCCTCCCTCTACAAATGGGCGGCCGTCCTGGCGGCGGTCACCATTTTCTACAACGTTGCCGAGGGGCTGGTAGCGATCTTTTTCGGCGTTCAAGATGAGACGCTAGCCCTCCTCGGATTCGGACTGGATTCCTTCGTGGAGGTCATCTCCGGGATAGGCATCTGGCACATGATCTGGCGGTTGCGGAGAAGCGGGGACAGACCGGCTGATGAATTCGAGAAGACGGCCCTCAAAGTTACCGGAACGGCATTTTACCTCCTGTCGGGAGGGCTGGCCCTCACAGCGGCAGTCAATCTTGTTCAGGGCCATGCCCCGGTGACTACTTTCTGGGGGATCATCGTCGCCGTGGTTTCAATTGCCACAATGTGGCTGCTGATACATTTCAAGACCTCTGTGGGCCGGAAGCTTGGTTCCGCCGCCATTCTCGCGGACGCCAACTGCACCAGAGCCTGCCTCTATCTTTCGGTCGTGCTCCTGCTGTCCAGCCTGGGTTACGAGGCAACGGGTATCAGGCATATGGATACCGTCGGGGCTGTATTTATTGCCGGGCTCTCCTTCCGTGAGGGGAGGGAGTCCTTTGAGAAGGCCCGGGGAGAGAAGTGCAGCTGCTGAGGCGCCGGTGCGGCCCGAGAGGTCTATACCTTATGCCTACACCTTAGAGAAGACCAGCACTCCGTTTTGCCCTCCAAAACCGAAGGCATTCGAAATAGCCGCCTCAAGGCTCACTTTGCGGGCCTCATTGGGCACGACGTCCAAGTCGCATTCCGGATCTTTTGTCTCATAATTAATCGTTGGCGGCAGGATGCCGTGATGCACGCTGAGCACTGTGGCGGCGGCTTCAATGGCTCCCGCAGCGCCCAAGGTATGGCCTATCATGGACTTGTTCGAGCTTACCG
>JAUVQV010000073.1 GCA_030597995.1 Candidatus Rokuibacteriota bacterium | reverse complement strand
GTTCTTGAGTATGAAAAAGGCTTTACTGTAATCCTGGCTTAGGTTCTGGGAGAAAAACCTTTTCAGAACGAGGAGCAGAAGGGTGCTACCCAGCAGTGCTACGAGGACGAAACGGAAAATCCACTGATACTGAAAGCGGGTGCTGATGTTTCTCACGGCTTTATCCATCCTTGTGTCCTCATTCATTCGTAGGGATGACATAACACGCAGAGCACCAGATACCCCTTTACGGGGTCGCTCGCACGCAGGTAGTAAGTCTTGTAATACTTGATCTCCTCGTCGGGGCTGACGATCAGCAGGAAAAGTTCAGGCTGTTTTTCATAGGCCTTCACGGGGGAGAACCATTCCCCGTGGGGGTTGTGACAGCTGCCGCAGGAAACCACGTCGTCTCCAAGCTGTTCGATGTAAGCGAGGGGTATTGTTTCGTCTACCTGGATATCGTAGTCCTGAGGATTGATATTGATCGGGTGTGAGCGCCCAAGTTCCGCGTGGCACACCTCGCATACCTCGTGGACCATGACGGAAAACATGTGGGGCTCGAGCTGCCCCTCCCAGTACTTGTGGCAGGTGGAGCAAATGTCCGGTTGGTCCATGAAGGCATGGGGATTCAAGGGAAGCTCGCTGAGCGACTGTGACATGACGAGGGCACAGCCAGCTACACCGCCAAGAAGGAAGACTCCAAGCTTGTATTTCACGGCTTTTTCACGGTGAATTTGTCGAAAGCGCCCTTGAGTTTCTCGCACTGAACGTACAGATCCCTCAGCTCCCGTGAGCAGGACTGAGCTCCATCACGCTCCAGCTGCGAGCGCACCTCCCGCACCTTTTCCTGCAGGATTCTTGCGAGCATTTCCAGCTCTTCCACCCTGACGTGATGGGTTTCCAGCGCCTCGTCGAGGAGCCTCTGGAGGTGCTGAAATTCATAGATGCCCAGGGGAGGTGCCCAGTCTCGCGAGCGTCCGCCATCCCGGGTCAGATGTAAATTCTCTGTGAGCCGTTCTGCCGCCCGAGCCACGGACCGCGTAATGAAAAACGTGGTAACAATGCCAGCAATGATCACCGCCGCTACCGCCACCCCATTGATCACGAAGATCCCGTTACGAAGGATCTCCCACGGCGTTTCGGTCAGGGAGTGTCCGCCAAACATTTCGAGAAGAATCTTGCGGTAGGCATAGCGGTAAATATAATAGGAGAGTCCGGCGGCGCCGCCCAGGAGAATGAGGATGTAATACGAGATGATCCGGAACTGGAACCACTTCTTGCAGAAAATGTCCTGGCGACGCCAACGTGGCACGAGAAGGTGCCGATTTTCCTTTGCCATATCAAGTTGTTACCACACCTTTTTTTAAAGTTCAAGAGATTTTTTGGTTGTTTTCAAGGCTCAATGGTGTCGATTCCTCAGAAGTCCGGTCTCAGACATGAGGAGGACCGCGGGGAGGTATCCCCTCTTCAGGGGATTGACTTTGCAAGTTTAGTGTTATATAAATTAAGAAACTTTAGAAGGTGATTCGTAAAATCTTTAAAGCTCTCGACAAGCGCTTGCCCAACCGTGTGTGATGGTACAGCCCGGGACTTTAGATTCGGGTTATAGACGGCTTGTCAAGGATTAACACGAGAGAGGGGATATGTTGATTCCATATTTGATGCTCATGGACATGCCGGTTGTGAAAATTTCTGCCGGCGAGACGGTGCTCAAGGAAGGTGACAGCGGCAAAAGCGCCTACGTTCTTCAGGACGGCGAAATGATCATCCAGATAGACGGCAAGGAAATCACCAGTGTCTCCGAGCGGGGGTCGATATTCGGCGAGATGTCCACACTACTCGACCTCAACCGTGGTGCAACTGTTATAACCACCAAGGAATCGAGTTTTTATGTAATCGATGATCTCCAGGCTTTTCTCAGCAAGAACCACGAGTTCTCTTATCAGCTTCTCAGACTGATGGCCCAACGGATCGACGAGATGAATTCCCTGGTGATCCAAAAGAGGAAGTGGTGGAATTTTTACTGATTACCGGGAATCTGCCGCTCTATCCATCTGAGCTACGGGGGCGCGAATTCGGCTTCTTTCCCGAAATAACGGCCGCCGCTCAAAACTGAATTAACGAAAACACGGGCTGCTGTATCTTCTCCCTTCCTTTCAGGAATTCCAGTTCCACTAAACAAGCACATTCCACGATCTCCCCCTGGAGTTTCTCTACTAATTCCACCACGGCGTTCATAGTTCCTCCCGTCGCGAGGAGATCGTCGGCGATCACCACCTTTTGTCCGGGGTTGATTGCGTCCTGATGGATCTCCAGCTGGTCCAGACCGTATTCCAGCTCGTAGACGGTGTGGTGTGTCTTGTAGGGGAGTTTTCCCGGTTTTCGAATAAGAATAACTCCGGCTTGAAGCCGGTACGCCAAGGCCGCGCCGATGATAAATCCCCGAGCTTCGATGCCGACTACCAAATCGATTTTTTTCCCATCGTACCGCTCCGCCACCATATCAACCGCCCGGCGAAAGGAAACCGGGTCCCGGAACAAGGTCGTGATATCTTTGAACAGGATCCCTTTTTTGGGAAAGTCCGGGATGTCCCGAATCAAGGATTTCAGAGTTTCTACCATGGCCGTTCCTCCTTTCCAAAATCTAGGTGTGTTTCCAGAGCTCGGGCCACGGCTGCGACAGCAGCCTCCGGGGTTTCAACGATCAAGACCGACTTCGCCGGGCGCCAGGATCGCAGCGAAATGACCGGCTTTCCCATCTTGAGCCCGAGGGCGATCTCCGACAGGGTGCCGTATCCTCCCCCGACGGCAATCAAGGCATCCGCTGCTTGAGCAATGAGTGCGTTCCGCGCCTGCCCCATTCCGGTGGGTAACGCTATCCCGAGGTAGGGATTCCCGCGCCTGCGAGAGGTGCCCGGGAGAATCCCGACTGCGAACCCTCCCCTCTCCGAAACCCCCTGGCTGGCCGCCTCCATCACTCCTCCGAGACCTCCGCAAAGCATCCTCCACCCTCGCTCAGCGATCAAGTGTCCAAGCCTTCGAGCCAGGATTCTCAATTCGGTGTCAGCTTCTCCAGCGCCGATCACACCGATTTGAAACGGCTCCCCGCTAATATGCGATGGTCTTTCTCCTTCAGAACCCATTCATTAATGTGGAGTGAGGCGAAGCACAACTAAACCGCACACTTCACACACCTTTTCCTGACGAGCCGTATTCCCAACAAACACCTTCGAAATATGCGGGAAAAAATTGGTCGGGACGACTGGATTTGAACCAGCGACCCCCAGTTCCCGAAACTGGTGCGCTACCAAGCTGCGCTACGTCCCGATTGACGATAGGCTCTCCTCCATCTTCAGGATCTCGGGATCAGTCTCCAGGATCTCAATGAAGTTCTCCACCACCAAGGGGTCAAATTGGGTTCCGGAGCATCGGCGCAGTTCAGCGATGGCCTCTTTCTTCGTCCGGGGGCTTCGATAAGGACGTGCCGTGATCATGGCATCGTAGGCATCGGCCACCGCCAGGATGCGCGCTTCGATGGCCACCTTTCCAGAGACACTCTCACCCGTGCTGACCGGCAAAGTTAATTCGATTTTATTACCAAGGCCGGACCAGCCGCGCATGACGAGCTTGGTGTCATCTTCACCTATCAGCATGATTAGACCTATTTCCGCCCTGAGACCCTTGACCGAGATGTTAATTAATAACTGAACCAGCCGGTCGCTGTCAAGTTCGGAGCTCAAGGCTACCCCGACTTTGTTCCGTGGAAAGGTCGACACAGACGAAAAGAGAAATCACCATGAAGAGAATTATCCTTCTCCGCAAACCTCCGTAGGAAAATGGACTTTTCATTATCCTTGGCCGCTCAACCAACCGGCTGGTGCTCCTGAGCCTGGTTTCGCCCCTTATCCTTGGCCAGATAAAGGGCCTTGTCGGCCGCATGGATGAGATCCTGGGCAGTGTCGACGTCCTGAGGATAGGCGGCTACTCCGAGGCTGATGGTCATTTTGCCGCCCGGAAGAACTTCCTCCCCACTGAAAGAGTGCCTGGCTATTCTTCGGCAAAGTCTCTTGGCAAAGATCAGAGCTTCCTTTTTATTGGCCTGCGGCAGGAGGAAGACAAACTCTTCTCCGCCATAGCGGGCCACCAGGTCGTTTTCCCGTGCCACTTTTTGAAAAAGGGCGCTGATTTCCCGAAGCAGGCCGTCACCGGCCTGATGCCCACGCACATCATTGAACTTTTTGAAATGGTCAATGTCTATGAGAATCAGGGCCAGGTTGTGGCGGTAGCGCCTTGCTCGTCCTATCTCGATTGTCAGATTCTCGTAGAAAAATTGATGGTTATGAAGGCCTGTCAGACCGTCGGTTATTGCCATACGTGCTTTTTCCTCATACAGCCTGGCATTGTCGATGGCGATGGAGACCGTGCTGGCGAATGTCGAAAGGAACTGAATTTCGTCACTGGTGTAATAGTACGTCATCTTATGATAAAAGGTCATCACTCCGATGCATCGCTCACGAATGATCAGAGGGAGGCAGAGGATGGACTTGAGCCCCTCGCGCCGTGCGACATCTACCTTGAGAAAGCGCTTGTCATCCAGTGTGTCGGCCAGATAGATAGGTCTCCGTTCCAGGGCTACTACGCCCGCGACGGACTTTCCCAGGGGGATCGGTCCGCAATTGCAGTACGTCTCACTCAAGCCGTGATGCGCCACCAGCCTTAATCTTTTCTTCTTCTTTTCCATCAGCCTGATTGAGTATGCCTGGGCGTTGCAGAGCTCACCCGCCAAGCTCATGACGCTACTCAAGACATCCTCCAGGTCCAGTTTTGAGGTCAGGATCTTGCTCACCTCACAGAGGATGGAAGTCTCCGAAATTCTCCGGTTCAACTCGCTCATGTTCTTCTCGAGCAGCTCATTTTTCTGGGCGACGACGACCCGGTAGCGAAGTTCCTCCTGAATACGGGCCAACTCACGATCCTGTTCAATCTTTATCCGACGCAGGGCCTTGTTTTCGGAAACGTCCCTGATGATGATCATCAGGCCGATCACTTCACGTTTTTCATCGCGTAGGTGCGAAGCACCCTTTAACACAGTCACCGGCTGCATTTGCCTTTTTGGGAAAGTCAATGTGGCCTCGACGTGGTGGAAGACGTCGTCACCCGGACTTTTGAGGAAGGCCTTCTCAGACCTACAAAACTCCGGTCCGAAAAGACTGTCCATTTGCCTCCCCAGGGCTTCCTCCCGGGAGTACCCGGTTATGGCCTCGGCGGCCGGGTTCCAGGAAATGATGCGGAGGTTTGTATCTATAGCGAAGAGGCCGTCGGAGAGGCCCCTGAGGATGGCCTCCTTTTCGCTCCTGTCCCGGAGAAGCTCACGGTTTGCGGTGTCTAGGTCCCGGTACATTTTACTGGTCTTGACACGTCGCACATCAAATCCACGACGCACCGCCGCCAGCAGTTCATGATTCTCAAAGGGCTTGGTCAGGTAGTCGTGAGCCCCGGACTTCATCATCTCGACGGCTAGCTTCTCACTGCCCTCCCCGGTGACCACTATAATCTGAAGATCGGCATCGATGCGATGCAGCAGTCTGACGAGCTCTAAGCCGTTGATATCGGGGAGTAAAAAGTCAACGAGAGCGACTTCAGGCTGCTCCCGTCCCAGCAGGGCCAGACATCCTTCACCGTCACCCGCCTGAGAGACACGGTAACCGTTCCCCTCTAAGAGTGTGGTGATGATTGCTAAGACGTCAGGATCGTCGTCAACTACGAGAACCCGGTGGTGGTCACTTTTCAGATCATCTTCCACTTGTGCTGGCGGTCGTTGCCTGCCCGCCTCTCCCC
>JAUVQV010000183.1 GCA_030597995.1 Candidatus Rokuibacteriota bacterium | reverse complement strand
ATGCTCTCCTCGTTCCCGAACTGAACCGACCCTCCCCCGGACCGAATGCCTCTTATTCCTTTTAGGCGGGCGGTTGGGGTGGAGAGATGGCGGTGGACTGGATGGCCCTTGACTTTGGGGATTTATTCCGATATCATCACAGTTCACTAAAATGGAGAAGAATAGGTTAAAATGGTATCTCTCCGATTGATGAGACTTGGTGCGAAAAAAAGACCTTTTTATCGTGTGATTGTGACCGATAGCCGGCGGCCGCGGGAAAGCAAGGCCAAGGAGATTATCGGCTTTTATGATCCTCTGAAAGAGCCGGCGGAGATCAAGATCGACATGGAAAGAGCGAACTACTGGCTGGAACAAGGAGCCCAAGCGTCCAAAACGGTACAGTCGCTTTTGGATAAAGCTTCTAAGTCCGAGAAACCATCGGTTTAGCAACGCTAAAAGGAGGTTGCAGTGAAAGAACTCGTAGAATTGATCGCCAAAGCCTTAGTGGACAGTCCGGACAGGGTAGTTGTTTCTCAGTTGGATGGCGAGCAGACCACAATCCTGGAACTCAAGGTCGCCCCGGAAGATCTAGGCAAGGTCATCGGAAAGCAGGGCCGAACCGCTCGCGCTATCAGAGTGATCCTAGGTGCCGCCGGAATGAAAGAGAAGCGGAGATACAACCTGGAGATCATCGAGAAGGTTTGATTTGATCAGCATAGGGAGGGTCGTTAGAAGTCAAGGGAGGCGAGGCGAGCTTCGCATTCGGGCGGGACGCCCCGCAAAGCCTTTTTTTTTCACGGCTATATTTTGAGCGAGAGGGGCGCCTAGACGCATTTAAAGTCGAAGCCGTTCGTGTTTTTAAAGAATTCTACATCGTCCGATTAGGGGGAATCGAATCCATCTCCCAGGCCGAGGAGTTTATCGGTTCCGAGGCCTTCGTGGCCAAGGAGGATCTGCATCCCCTTGACGAGGACGAGTTTTATTTTCACGAGATCGAGGGCTTCTCGGTCGTGACCTTGGACGGCAGGGAGGTCGGCAGGGTCAAAGACGTGATCGGGGTCCCGGGCAATGACCTGCTGGTCGTGACCGCTGGTGATCGGGAGATCCTGGTTCCCCTGGTCCGGACCATCTGCCGGGAGTTCGACCTCCGGAATAAGCGGCTGGTGATCGATCCGCCGGTCGGGCTTTTAGATATAAATGAGATTTGATATAATTACACTTTTCCCCGAAATGTTCGGGTCTGCTCTGTCAGCCGGAGTGGTGGGGAAAGCGATCGAAAAAAGGTTATTAAGCGTGAATGTACACAATCTCCGCGATTTCGCGACCGATAAGCACCGCCAGGTGGACGACCGTCCCTTCGGCGGGAGTCCGGGGATGGTTTTGAAGCCCGAACCGGTTTTCGCGGCCGTGGAGCATATCCGGGCGGCCGAGGAGACGCCTGTCTATCTGCTTTCACCCCGGGGGAAACGATTCGATGCCCGGAGAGCGGAGGCGATGGCCGGGGAACAGAGAATCATCCTCATCTGCGGTCGATATGAGGGGGTGGACGAGCGCGTGATCCAACATCTGATCACGGATGAAATCTCCATCGGGGATTACGTCCTGACGGGGGGGGAAGTGGCAGCCATGGTCATCGTGGATGCGACTTCCCGGTTTATCCCGGGTGTCGTGGGGAAGAGCGAGTCTGTCGCGTTTGACAGCTTCAGCCAGGACCTGCTCGAGCATCCGCAGTATACCCGCCCCCGGGATTTCAGGGGCATGAAGGTGCCGGAGATCCTGGTTTCCGGCAACCACGAGCAGATAGAAGAATGGCGCTTGAGGCATTCGCTGGAGAAAACCTGGCGAATACGGCCGGACCTCCTGGCCCGGAAGAGCCTGACCCAGGGGGACCAGCGGATGCTGGACGACATACAAAATGAAACGAAAGGAAACACCCATGAATCTCATTGATAAGGTCGAGGAAAAACAGCTGAAACAGGACATAGAGTCCTTCAACATCGGTGACGCCGTCAAGGTCCACGTGGTCATCCGGGAGGGCGACAAAGAGCGGATCCAGGTATTCCGCGGTGATGTCATCGCACGGAAAGGGTCCGGGGCCCGCGAAAGCTTCACCGTGCGCAAGATCTCGTTCGGAGTGGGAGTGGAGCGCGTCTTCCCCCTGCATTCCAAGATGATCCGAAAGATCGAGGTCGTACGCCGCGGCAAAGTCAGACGGGCCAAGCTCTACTACCTGCGCAGCCTCCGTGGCAAGGCAGCCCGGATCAAAGAGGCACGCTGAAGCCCCGCTGCCAAGCCGGACCGTAGTTTCTCTACCGGATTTGATCGAAAATCCAAACCCTCCCTTTCTGATTTGACTAAACTCTTCTGGATGATGTTAGCGGCCGACCACACCGCCGAGGTCGGATTGCATCGTCCGGGGCATAATCGCGGCGGGAATTGATGTCGCCATGGGAATTGGTGTATCATCTCAAGGATGTACATGTTTTGAGGCGAAAAGAGACAGATGCCCGATTTTCAGCTGGAGCGCCGCGCCCTGGCCCAGGGGTACCGTGCAGTGGCCGGTCTTGACGAAGCCGGCCGGGGCGCCCTGTTCGGCCCGGTGGTCGCGGCCGCTGTCATATTTTCGCCTGAGCTGATCCAAGGAACGATAGGGGATTGGATGTGTGAGATCAACGACTCCAAGCTGCTTTCACCGCGGAAGCGACAGCGTCTGTGCCGGCTTATCCTCCAGGGCGCAGAAGCCGTTGGTTGGGGGATGGCTCACAACATCGAGATTGAAGAGCGGAACATCCATTGGGCGGCCCTCGAGTCCATGCGCCGTGCCATCGAAAGGCTGGCCTTGGAGCCCGACTTTCTTTTGGTTGACGGATTCCGACTGAATGATGTACATTATTCTCAAGAGAGGGTCCGCCAGGGAGACAGAAAGAGCATCACGATCGCGGCGGCTTCGATCGTCGCGAAGGTGCTGCGGGACGAGATGGTGGTTCACTTGGACCGCATATTCGAAGGTTACAGCCTCGCCAGACACAAAGGGTACGGAACCAGGGAGCACTACCAGGCGCTCCGGAAATTGGGCCCCAGCGTGTTCCATAGGCGGACTTTCAACCTGAAGGACAGAACGGACTCATGAACGGCCAAGAGAGAGCCAAGATCGAGGCCCAAGCGGAGAAGCTGATCAAGCGAGGCAGGCTGCAGGATGCCATCACAGAACTCCAGAAATTGCTGTCCGGTACAGAACAGGACATCCCCATCCGGACCCAGATCGGCGACCTCTATGTTCAGGCCGGCCAGAAACGCAAGGCCGTCGAAGAACTGCTCAATATCGCCGATTATTATGAAAAGAAGGGCCTGAATTCCAAGGCGATCGCCACACTGAAACGGATCGGTCGCGTCGATGCCGCGTCCCTGGAAGCGATCCGGAAACTGGCTCGTCTCTACAACAACCAGGGATTTACCTCTGAGGCCCGGAGGGAGTAT
>JAUVQV010000233.1 GCA_030597995.1 Candidatus Rokuibacteriota bacterium | reverse complement strand
CTGACCTACAACATACACAAGTGCATCGGAGGACTCGACAGGCGGTATCGGCCCGAGAGGATCGAGGCCACTATCAGGCATTATGACCCGGATATCGTAATCCTCCAGGAAGTGGACGAAGGGGCCCGCCGGTCGAACCGCGATCGCCAGGTGGACCTGCTTGCCGGACTCACCGGACTCAGGCACGGTACATGGTTCCCCAACGTGCGGGTCCGCGGCGGAGGGGCCTACGGGAACGCCATCCTCAGCCGCTTCCCCCTCATCGAGAGCCGGAACATCGACTTGACCGTTCCGGGGAAAAAACGCCGCAGCGTTCTCCACGCCAGCTGCCGTATCCCCCTGGCGCGGGCGGGCCGGGCGAGAACCCTTCATGTTTTCAACCTTCACCTGGGACTCTCGGGAAAAGAGCGGGGGCGCCAGTTGAAACGCTTCCTCGAGAGCCACCCCTTCGTCGGGCTGCACCAGAAAACACCGGTGGTCGTAGGGGGAGACTTCAACGACGTCTGGGGAACCCTGGGGAGCCTCTACCTGGAACCCGCCGGCTTCCGCGGTCACGGTCATCCTCTCAGGACTTTTCCCGCCTACGCACCCGTACGCGCCCTCGACTCCATCTACGTCAAGGGGGATGTCAGGATAGGCAACATCTACCGTTCCCATCTGGGCGTGGCCAAGCAGGCCTCGGACCACCTCCCCCTCTTCGCCGAACTGGAGATACGCTGAGACCCGGGACAGGGAGCGCACCGCGGCCGTGACACGGATTGAATCCTTTCTGAAAATCCTCGAGAGGGATAGAGAGACGGGCCGGGAGATCGTCCATCGCGAGGACTTCCCCGCCTCTGCCGCTGAGTGGGGGGAATTCCCGGAAGGCCTCCACGGAAAGATTCGCAGGGGCCTCTCGGATCTCGGCGTCGAGCGCCTCTACTCACACCAGGCGGAGGCGGTGCGGCGGACACTCGAGGGAGAGGATCTCGTGGTGGTGACGCCCACGGCCTCCGGCAAGACGCTCTGCTACAACATCCCGGTCCTGCAGCGGGCCTCCGAGAGCGGATCGGCAAGGTCCCTCTATCTCTGTCCCATGAAGGCCCTGGAACAGGATCAGCTGGGTGCCCTCCGGGAGCTGTCGGGGGCCTGCGGAATGGGTGACGACCTGAGCGCCGAGATCTACGACGGCGACACGCCGGCCCACAGAAGGGCCAGGATAAGAAAATCTCCGCCCCTGGTTCTCATCACCAACCCGGACATGCTCCACATGGGAATCATCGCCTACCACGAAAAGTGGGAAGAGTTCTTCTCGGGGCTCGAGTACATCGTGCTTGACGAGGTGCACACCTATCGCGGCGTTTTCGGTTCCCACGTAGCCAATGTGCTGAGGAGGCTTCTCCGGACAGCGGCCCATTACGGTTCGAAGCCGCGCGTCATAGCCTGTTCGGCGACGATCGCCAATCCGGGAGAGTTCGTCTCCCGCCTCATCGGCCGGCCCGTCGGAGTAGTGGAGGGAAGCGGCGCTCCCAAGGCCGCCCGGCATTTTCTTTTCGTCAATCCCGAAACACGGTCCCTCTCCTCCGTGGCCGCCAGACTGCTGCGCAGCGCCGTGAAGGAGGACCTGGCCACCATCGTCTTCACCAAGTCCAGGAAGGTGACCGGATTGATCTACACCTGGACGGTGCAGGGCGAACCCCGGCTCAGGCCCTTCATCGGGGCCTACCGTGCGGGATACCTTCCCGAAGAACGGCGTGAGATCGAGGAGGACCTTTTTTCGGGGAGGCTCAAGGCGGTGGTCAGCACCTCGGCCCTCGAGGTGGGTATCGACATCGGTGTTCTGGACGTCTGTGTCCTCGCCGGTTATCCGGGGACGATCACCAACACCTGGCAGCGAGGGGGCAGGGTCGGGCGCCAGGACCGGGAGTCCCTGGTGATTATCGTCGGAGGGCAGGACGCCCTCGATCAGTATTTCATGAAACACCCGGGAGTCTTTTTCGAAACGGGCTTCGAGCCGGCGATCATCAATCCGGACAACGGGCCCATTTTGAAGGACCACATCCGCTGCGCCGCCGCCGAACTGCCGCTGCGGTCTGAAGATCCCTGGTTTTCATCCGCTCCCGCTCGACAGGCGAGGAAAGATCTCGAAATCACGGGAGGGCTGGTCCGCTCCGTAGGGGAGAATCTCTGGCACAGCTCCCGGCGCTACCCTCAGCGGGAGGTAAATATCAGGGGTATCGGAGAGAGCTACACCATTTTCGAGGAGGATGTTCCGGCCCGGGGGGCCGACCTCCGCGGCGGGGGCGGGAAAAAAGAGCCGGGACCCCGGAAAAAGCCCCGGGTCATCGGAAGTCTCGACGGAAACCGGGTTTACGCCGAGGGTCATCCCGGAGCGGTGTATCTCCACCGGGGGCGTCAGTACCAGGTAACGCGGCTGGACCTCGAACACCGCAACCTCTGGGCTCGTCCCGTGAAGGCCGGCTATTTCACCCAGGTCAGCCGGGAGAAAGAGACGGAGATACTCGGTGTCAGACGCAGCCGGTTGATAGGGAACTTCGTCGTCCGCCTCGGGGACCTGAAAGTGACGGAGCGAGTCACGGGTTATGAGAAGAAAAAGATAGCGACGGGAGAGAAGCTCTCTTCCCACGAACTCGATCTGCCGCCCTCAACCTTTGAAACAGTCGGCTTCTGGATAGAAATAGACGATTTCATTCCCAGCTTCCTGGCCCGACGGCAGCTCAATTTCATGGGGGGCATTCATGCCCTGGAACATGCCGCCATCGCTCTCTTTCCCCTTTTCGCTCTCTGCGAGCCCGATGATAT
>JAUVQV010000217.1 GCA_030597995.1 Candidatus Rokuibacteriota bacterium | reverse complement strand
TTCTTGAATACAAGGGGAAAATACTCCCTGATGGATTGCTTACGCAAGCTAAAAAAGACGGGTTTTCGGATCGGTACCTGTCAGGGCTCCTTCAAGTCCCGGAAAAGGATGTCAGGGAAAAACGTGCCTCCATAGGTGTTGTGGAAGGGTGGGAGCCGGTGCCTGTAAGCGGGGTGGAAGACGCGGCCTATTATTTTTCAACTTACAACGCCCCTGATCAAGTGGGAACCAGTAAGAGGCGCAAAATAATGGTGTTAGGCGGCGGCCCAAACAGAATAGGGCAGGGGATTGAGTTTGACTACTGCTGTGTACACGCTGCCTTTACCCTTCGCGATGAGGGTTTTGAGTCCATGATGGTCAACTGTAATCCCGAGACCGTATCCACCGACTACGACACCTCGGACAAACTCTACTTCGAGCCGCTCACCGTCGAGGATGTTCTGGCCATCTACCGGAAAGAAAGGCCGGAGGGAGTCATAGTCCAGTTCGGCGGCCAGACGCCGCTCAACATCGCCAACGAGCTGGCCGAAGCCGGGGTGAAAATCATAGGAACTTCCCCGGACACGATCGACCTCGCCGAGGACCGGGACCGCTTCCGTCACATGATGCGCACCCTGGGCATTCCCCAGCCGGAGTCCGGAATGGCCAGCACCCTGGAAGAAGCCCTGCTCGTAGCCGGCAGAATCGGGTACCCGCTCATGGTCCGCCCTTCATACGTGCTCGGGGGACGGGGCATGGAAGTGGTGCACGACGAGGAAATGCTCCGCTTCTACGTTGGCGAGGCGAAGGGGGTGACCCCCGAGCGGCCGATCCTGATCGACAAATTCCTCGTGAACGCCGTCGAGGCGGAGGCTGACGCCATCGCCGACGGCAAAGACGCCTTTGTGCCCGCGGTTATGGAGCACATCGAGCACGCCGGCGTCCACTCGGGAGACTCCGCCTGTGTCATCCCGCCTATCAGTATCCCCCCCCGGCACCTGGCCACCATCGAAGAATACACCCGCAAGATTGCCGTGGAGCTCAACGTGGTCGGCCTGATGAACATCCAGTATGCCATTGCGGACGATGTGGTCTATGTGCTCGAGGCCAATCCCCGCGCCTCGCGCACGGTGCCTCTGGTTTCCAAGGTCTGCAACATCCCGATGGCGAAAGTTGCCACTGGTATCATGGTCGGAAAAAAACTTTCCGACTACGGCCTCAAAAAACTGTCCATCCCGCACTACGGAGTGAAGGAGGCGGTGTTTCCGTTCAACATGTTTCCTGAAGTCGATCCGCTCCTCGGGCCGGAGATGCGCTCCACCGGAGAAGTCCTCGGGATGGCCGATTCGTTCGGACTCGCGTTTTTCAAGGCTCAAGACGCGGCCCTGCAGCGGCTCCCTGTGGAAGGCACGGTCCTGATCACGGTCGCTGATTCCGACAAGCACTCTATCGTTCCTGTCGCCCGGCAATTCCAGGACATCGGTTTTCATATCAAGGCCACCACCGCGACACGCGCTTTCCTGGAGAAGCAGGGCATCCAGACCGACCCGGTGGCAAAACTCCACGAAGGGCGGCCAAACATCGTGGACGCCATAAAAAACGGTGAAATACAGCTGGTGATCAACACTCCCGCCGGCCGGCGGGGGAAACAGGAAGATTCCTATATCAGAAAAAGCGCCATCCAACACCGAATCCCTTACATCACCACCGTCGCCGCCGCATCCGCCGCCGTAAAGGGCATCGCCGCCAGCCGGGAGAAAAAAGGCGAGATCAAGTCGCTCCAGAGATATCATGCCGACATCAGGTGAGAAATCCTGTCGGCTGGGTTGAGAAAAAGAGCCGCGAGGCTCAGGAAAGGCGGTCTCAGCTCCTGGAGCGGAGGGCCTTCATTCGCGTTCTTTTTGCCTCTCTGCGCTTACGTTTCTGCTTCTCTGAGGGCTTTTCGAAATGCGCCCGCCTCTTGACCTCACGGAAGACGCCTTCCTTCTGAAGCTGGCGCTTGAAAATCTTGAGGGCTTTTTCAACGTTGTTGCCGAATACTTTTACTTCCAATACCGTCAACCCCTTTCTTGACCGGCATCCCCCGGAATCTCTGCCCCGGAGGGAGGCTGTCGATCTCGAAGTATATATGAACCCCGGCTATTCCGCAAACGAAAAAACGGAAGAGACTGTGCAGTGAGTAAAAGCGGGCCCGGGTGCGAACCCGCCTTTCCTTGAAATCTGAACGTCCTTTACGACGAAAGGGGTCGAACGTGCGACGCCTGGGGTCCTTTGGGCCCCTGGGTCACATCGAATTCCACCGTCTGCCCTTCTTCCAGGGACTTGAAACCTTCCCCCTGGATGGCGCTGTGGTGGACAAAGACATCAGGCCCGTTCTCCTGCGAGATGAACCCAAAACCCTTCTGGTCGTTAAACCATTTCACATTACCCTGTGCCATGCGTTGTAACCTCCTTTCCCTCAAATTCTGGACGGTTCCTGCTCCTGCTGGTGAAACTGCGATATTTTGAAAGGCCCGTAGGGGCAGGATAGTATCGCCCAGAATTTAAGAATATAAGACCCCATCCATGTCATGTCAAGAAGTATTTTCCCTCTTCTTTACACCGCCGGACCGGGGAGGGAGACGATTTTTATTGCAATTTATCGCCATATAGCATATTGTTTCAGGCCGTGGCTCTTTTAAACCGAGTGGGACAGCCCCACCTTACGTGAATTCTCCCCGCACTAGCAACGAGGTACAGGCTTGCAATTTCAAGCTGAAATACCATCCCTCAAAATCGGTGACCTGGAAATAAATCCCCCCATCATCCAAGGAGGGATGGGAGTCCGGATATCAAAGGCCAATCTCGCCGCCGCTGTCGCGAACGAAGGATGCGTGGGGATCGTCTCCACGGTAGGCCTGGGGAGATTTGAAGACTACCCCGGGTCGGAATTTCTCAGGGTCAATGAGGAGGCCCTGAGAGAGCAACTCCGGAAAGCGAAAAGCATGACCGATGGAATCATCGGGGT
>JAUVQV010000165.1 GCA_030597995.1 Candidatus Rokuibacteriota bacterium | reverse complement strand
CGCCTCCGCCCCGGCGGTATATGAGACGGCCTGAATATTGATCTCCGTCGGCTCCGCGAGAAGGCCTTTTGCACCAATCAAAGCACCGAACATGTCAGATTTCTTCTTCATTGTGTCTTCTCTTTCCCTGGGTGTGGTTGACCGTATTTTATGAACAATTCCAACTACCTTCGAGGCTGGCCGCCGCTTCTGAAAGCCTGACTTCTTTGAATTTTACTCAGGGTATACAACTTGTCAATCAAAAATAGGCGTGTCTAAACGGCCGTCGGCTCCTTGACGCGCTCAACCAGAGTGTCTACCGGCGGGTTTTTCGCTTTTCTCTTTTCCCTTTCCTCGTGCCGGCTGACGACGAGGCGGTAGGCGACGTAGTATTTGAAGATATTGCTCACGTACTGGACCGTCTCGCGGCCGATCCGTTTTGCCGCCACCACCTCCACATTGCCGAACCAGAGGTTCGGATCGAGCCCCATCCGTGACGCTTCCTTCCTCAGCTTCGCGATCCTGGCCGGTCCGGCATTGTAGGAGGCAAAGGTGAGCAGGGTGCGATTGAGCCGGTCGACCGCGGGATCGTCAAAATAGCGATCGCTCAAAAAGCGCAGGTACTTGTTCCCGGCATGGATGTTGTTCTCCAGGTCGGTGATGTCGGGGATGGCGACGTTCTTGTCCCGCGCCGTGCTGGGAAGCATCTGCATGATGCCGACGGCTCCGGCGCGGCTCCGCCGGTTGTGGTCGAGCTGCGACTCCTGGTAAGCCAGGGCGACGGTCATGAGGTAATCGAAGTTATACTGCCCGGCATACTTCCTGAAAAGACCGACTGTCCGGCGGAACTTCTTCAGCTCCTCCTCATCGAGAGCGTTGCGGGCCCAGGTGTTCTCTTTCAGGTATCGTTTGTAGAAGATGTTGCCCAGGAGGGTCCCCTTTTTGTGGCCCTTGACGAATTCGTTGACGACCTTCCTCAGCTCCGGGCTGCCCTTCCGGAAGGCCCAGGCGATCTGCCCCCCGGTACTGACCGCGGCGGCGGGATGGAGGGTGATCTTCTCGAAGATTTCCGCCCAGAACTGCGCCTTGTGGCTGTCGACAACGACCGCCGGGATCAGCCCGGCGCTCACCATTTCCAGAAGGTCCGAGTCCTCCAGGTGCTCGTCGGCGGGAACGATCTTCACCGGAGGCTTCCCTTTCGCTGCGAGGGCATCGTTGAGCCTTCGCAGGCTGCCGTGATAGCTGCTCGAGAGCCGCAGGTGGACCTCCCGGCCGGAAAGGTCTTCCGGCCCCTGCAGCGGCGGGACACCCTTGCCGGTGACGACGATCTCACTGACGCCGGTCAACAGGGGATCGCCGAAATCCACCTCTTTCTTACGCTCTGGAGTTATTGTCAGGTTCGCCGCCGCGATGTCGCCCAGGCCCTCTTTCAATGCGGGGAGAAGCCTGTCCCGCGTCACTGGGATGAACAGCACCTTAATCTTGATCGTCCCGGTCTTCATTTTCTTGTTGACGAACTTTTCGAATTCCATGAGCAGGTCATGGCTTCCCCCCCGCTGGGTTCCCCGGTCCATGAAAAAGAGCATCTTGTTGTAGACCACGAGGGCGCGGACCACACGCCGCTCCGCCATGCCGTCGAAGTCCCCCGTCCATACCTCCCTGGGCAGAAATCCCGTATCGGGGCTTTCGCTCCCTCCGTAGGACGGGGAGGGTGCGAGGGTCACGAAAACCGCCAGGGCAACGGCAGACCAGGGAAATCTCAGCTTGATCATGGGAAGGTGGACAGGGGGTGCAGCCTTCCGACCGGACTTTTTCTCTGTCTTTCCCATATACCACCAAGGTGTTATAGCGCCCTTTGACGCAAGACGTATTATGTAATATTACATTGAGAAGTGCGAGTCTTGCTGGACGAAGATCTGTCGGCTGGGGATAGGCTTGCTATGGATGGTGCGCCTACACCTCGCCGATCTGGTACACGCCGGAGAAGTGAAGCGTGAAGAATGAGGAACGAGACCCCAGAAAGGAACTGGAATCGGGACCGGAGCTGCACGAGCCGGCGGACCACTCCCGTGGCCTCGTTCGATGGCTCTTCAAGCCAAAGCAGCGGCGATTCATGGTCCCCGCCACGGGCGCGTGGATCCTTGCACTGGAGAAGCAGCGCGCCTTCTACTACGCCAGTTCGGTGGTGAGCGTGTAGTCGCGATGAATCCCCATGATGGCATAGGGCATCCCCTCCGGGCCGGTGACGTAGTCCTTGTGATCTGGAAGGATCTCATAGGATTCAAATGTCCGGTTGGCCTCTTGATCGTACACCAGCCGCCCGTAATTTCCGGCGCACCCACTGGATACGGCCGATGCTGAAAATAGAACACCGGCCGCCAGCACCCAGGTTAATCTTTTCGGTATAGATGACAATAATTAATTCAGACGCACTGGTGTTCTTTGGGGCTACAGGAGACCTCGCCTACAAAAAAATTTTTCCAGCCCTTTACGCTATGGCTAAACACGGAAATCTCAACGTTCCGGTCATTGGAGTTGCCAGATCGGACTGGCGGATTGGACAGTTGAGAGACAGGGCACGTGAAAGTATTGAGAAGCACGGGGGTGGGGTCGACGAAGGAGAATTCGCAAAGCTGGCCGATCTGCTCCGATTCGTATCTGCTGATTATAGCGATATGGCCACATTTGAAACACTGCGCAGAGAATTGGGTGATGCCAGGCAGCCGACCTATTACCTTGCCATTCCCCCCAGTATGTTTCCTGATGTAACAGAAGCATTGGGGAAGTCAGGATGTTCCCGGGGAGCCCGCGTCGTAATTGAAAAACCTTTTGGCAGAGATCTCGGATCAGCTCAGAGGTTGAACCAGATTCTGCATGAGATATTCGATGAATCTTCAATCTTCCGGATTGACCATTACCTGGGGAAGATGCCTGTCCTCAACATGCTTTTCTTTCGCTTTGCTAACTCGTTTCTCGAGCCTATCTGGAACCGGAACTACATAAACAGTGTTCAGATCACCATGGCAGAAAATTTTGGCATTAAAGGACGCGGCCGCTTTTACGAGGAGGCAGGAGCAATACGGGACGTAATACAGAACCATCTTCTTCAGGTTGTCGGTCTTCTTGCAATGGAGCCTCCCGTAGGGGGGGACGATGACGCGATGCGTGACGAAATAGTCAAAGTCTTCAAGTCAATTCGTCCGCTGTGGAAAGAGAATGTAGTCCGCGGTCAGTTTATCGGTTATCGGGATGAGGATGGGGTAGCGCCTGATTCAAAAGTTGAAACATTTGCCGCTGTACGACTCGAAATGGATTCCTGGCGATGGGAAGGTGTCCCCTTTTACATTCGTGCAGGGAAGAATCTCCCTGTGACCGCTACGGAGGTCATTGTAGAACTTCGTCAACCACCGCAAAAGACGTTTTCAGGTCGTACGGTCACCGTTGGAAAATCAAATTATGTACGGTTCCGTTTGGGGCCAGATGTGGCGATTGCAATCGGTGCTAACATCTTTAAGAGCAGAGGACCACAGGGCCCCCATGGCAAAGATATTGAATTACTTGTCTCTCACGATCCTGGAGGAGAGGAGACCGGGCCCTATGAACATCTTCTTACGGAAGCGATGGCCGGAAATTCTTTACTTTTTACAAGAAAAGATAGCGTTGAAGCAGCGTGGCGGGTTGTGGAGCCTATCCTTGATGATGTGACTCCTGTATATGAATACCAGCCCGGTACATGGGGACCGGAAGAATCAATCGAACTGATTTCCGGGCATGGAGAGTGGCACGAACCAAAGCTTAATGAATAGAAT
>JAUVQV010000241.1 GCA_030597995.1 Candidatus Rokuibacteriota bacterium | reverse complement strand
CGAGCATTGCCAGGGAAAGCGGGGTCTGGAAACGCTGGGCCCGGTGTATCTCTTCCAGGGAACGCTCCTGGAAATAGCGGCGGTTGAGCAGTCTGGTCAGAGGGTCGGTGATGGATATCATTTTCAGTTCTTTGGTCAGGCTGTAGAGTTCGGAACGCTGGAGGGCGATATTTATTTGAGCGGTGAGAGAGAGGAGAGAATTCAGGTCCTCCTTGGTAAAGGCTTCCCCGCTGGCCTTGTCGGCGAGGTTGATAACTCTAATCACGCGGTGGTCGAGTTTGAGGGGGACGATAAGGAATGAGCCGCTGCGGTAGCGCGGCCTTTTCTTTCGCCGGATACGCGTGTCCTGTTCGATGTTGCCGACCAGAAGGGGGTTCCCGCTCTGAACGACCTTGCCGGCGATCCCTTCACCGGGGCGGAGCGAGACTGTTCTGATGACGGGAGCATACTCTCCTTTGGCGAGTTTGACTATCAACTTGCGGGTCTTCTGATTGAGGAGCATCAAAGAGGCTTGCTCGGCTTGAACCATGGATGTTGCTTCATCAAAGATTGCCTGCAGGAGCGGGTCCCAATCCAGGATGGGATTGATGCGTTGGCGGATGCGGGCAAGACGCGACAACTCCTGGATCTGCCGCCGTAAATCCTGGCGGAGAAGAGTGTTCTGAATGGCCATGGCGGCCTGGTTGCAGAAGGAGGTGATCAGCTTTACCGATTCCGAGTCGAGGCGGGTATTGAAGACCGCCAGGAGTCCTTCCACCTCCTCGCCGAAGAAGAGAGGGAAGAGGGCCAGGGAGCGGACCGACTCCGCGAAACCGGAGTGCAGGATCTGGTGGAGGTCATGTGTCACCACCGGGGCGCGGTCCTGGATGATCTGGGCGACGATTCCCTGATCTGGCTTCACCTTCAGCAAGAGACCGTGCCCCTCGGCGGTGCCGAACGCAGACCGGGCCCGAAAGAGGCCGGACTCCCGCTCCCGGAGCATCAGACAGGCTCCCTCGACGTTAAAGAGGATTGAGACGGTGTTTACAATAAGAGCGTTGACCTCGTGGGGGTCTTTGTCCGGACTGATGTCGGTGCCTAGGTTGAAGAGGGTGGTCAGCAGTGCGAGTCGGCGCTGAGCCTGGTTGCGGTGGAAGGCATTCGAGAACAGTGCCTCCGCCGTCTCCACGACCAGGCCCGAGACCCGGGCAAGAGTGCGGGAGCTGTTCAGGGGCAATTCTCCCACGGCTTTCATCACCTTCCTTTCCGGGAGACCAAATTGCCGCGCCAGGCTCTGGAATGCTTCCTGGTCGGGGGCCTTTTCGAGAAATTTCCCCCCGATAACTGCCCCGACTGTCTTCCCGTCGATCCGGATCGGAGCGGCGAAGCACTGCAAACCGGCGTGGCAGCGGAAGTACAGGGTCCGCTTTTCCCGTTGAGCCCGGGCGGTGTATGCCTGGCAAGAACCGAGACACATCCGGGCCCCCTCCGGAGTTTGGGCGAAAAGATGGCAGAGGGTCTTCCCGTTCGCTTCCGCGAGTACCCTTCCTCCGTGTTCCAAGGTTATGAGAGAGAGGCCGGTGATCTGGGCCAGGGAGGCTTGTATCTTCTCCCATTGCTGCATCAGGGAGCCGTTGTAATTCTTTTCAGAGGCCAGAGACGACATCGATCTGCCTCAAGAGATCCAATTACCTCCCGCGGAGACGGGCGATCGTTTTGCGATAGTCCTTGCTCCCGAAAATACCCGAACCGGAGACCAGAATATCGGCTCCGGCGCGGCGTATCGCGGCGGCGTTTCCGGTTTTGATCCCTCCGTCTACCTCCAGCATCGCTTTGACTTTTCTCAGATCGAGCATCCTGCGGGCGGCACGAATTTTCGGCAGGGTGGTTGGGATGAACTCCTGGCCCCCGAAGCCGGGATTGACGGTCATAACCAGGATCAGGTCGGCCAGCGGGAGGATCTCTTCCAGTGTCGAGAGGGGCGTGGACGGGTTCACGGAGACACCGGCCTTCGCCCCCAGCTCTTTTATTCTGGTCACAGTCCGGTGGAGGTGACTACGAATCTCGACGTGGACGGTGAGGTTGTCGGCGCCGGCCCGGACGAAGTCTTCGAGGAATCGGTCGGGGTCCGAGACCATGAGGTGGACATCGAGGGGCAAAGTGGTAATACGGTTCACCGCGCTGACGAGCGCCGGGCCGATGGTGAGGTTCGGGACGAAGTGTCCGTCCATGACATCGAGGTGAATGAGATCGGCGCCGGCGCGCTCCACCGCCCGGACCTCTTCGCCAAGGCGGGAGAAGTCCGCTGAAAGAATGGATGGAGCAACTTTAGCCATGTGAATCCAACTGGAGTTGCCTTTTAATTACGGTTGGGCGATAACTGCGCCGGAAATAACAATGCGAACATACTATACAATGTGCTAATAAAGCAAGAAGTATTTTATAGGAGTTCCACTATTTGTTATTCTATGGTCATGGCTCGCCGGGGGTCCTCCCTCTCGCTCTCGGCGAAAGAGGTCGGACCCTACTTCAACTCCCGTCCGCTCGAAGGCGCAAACTCGGCCTGCGGCCTCAGACACGCGCCTTCGGCCACTTT
>JAUVQV010000118.1 GCA_030597995.1 Candidatus Rokuibacteriota bacterium | reverse complement strand
GCGATCCGGCGGGTGCTCGCCGGGGAAGACGTGGTGGTGGTCACACCTACGGCCTCGGGAAAGACCCTCTGCTACAATCTCCCGGTCATAAACCGCTGCGCGGTCGGGTCCGACACCCGCGCCCTCTACCTCTTCCCCATGAAGGCCCTGGAGCAGGATCAGCTGAGCTCCTTCCGGGAACTGGCCGCAGCCTGCGGGCTGTCGGAACGGGTCACGGCCGAGATTTACGACGGCGACACCCCCTCCTCCAGGAGGACCAGGATCAGGAACCACCCACCCTCGGTGGTGATTTCAAATCCCGATATGCTCCACGCGGGCATCCTCGCCTACCACGAGAAGTGGGAGGCCTTCTTCACCAACCTCGAGTTCGTGGTTCTCGACGAAGTCCACACCTACCGCGGAGTCTTCGGCTCCCACGTGGCCCATGTGCTGCGGAGGCTGCTCCGCGTGGCAGCGCTCTACGGCGCCTCCCCACGGGTGATCTCCTGTTCAGCGACCATCGCCAACCCCGGCGAGCACACCTCGAGTCTGCTCGGAAAAAAAGTCGCCGTGGTCGCCGAAAGCGGCGCGCCGGAAGCGGGACGGCATTTCCTCTTTATCAACCCCCGGGCGCTTTCGGTCTCGACGGTGGCCTCCCGGCTGCTGCGGCAGGCGGTGCAGAGCGATTTCGCCACTATCGTCTTCACCAAGGCCCGCAAGATCACGGAGCTGATTTACACCTGGACCGTCCAGGCCAATCCGCGGCTGCGGCCGGCCATCAGCGCCTACCGCGCGGGGTATCTCCCGGAGGAGCGGCGCGAGATAGAGCGCAACCTCTTCAGCGGGAAGCTGAAGGGGGTGGTGAGCACCTCGGCGCTGGAGATGGGCATCGATATCGGGGTGCTCGACGTCTGCGTCCTGGTCGGCTACCCCGGCGCGATCACCACCACCTGGCAGAGGGGCGGCCGGGTCGGGCGTCAGGACCGGGAGTCGCTCATCGTTCTCATCGCCGGGGAAGACGCCCTCGATCAGTACTTCATGAAGCACCCGCAGGTCTTTTTTGAAACCGGCTTCGAGCCGGCCGTGATCGATCCCGGCAACCACCCCATTCTGAAGGCGCACTTGACCTGCGCCGCGGCCGAGATTCCCATCCGGCGCGGTGACGACTGGCTCTCGGGGGACCGCGCCACTGCCGCCCTGACTGAGCTGGAGCGGGAAGGGCGTCTGATCCACGCCGTCGAAGAGGGCACCTGGCACAGTGCAAGACGCTTTCCGCAGCGCGAGGTGAACATCCGCGGTGTCGGGGAGAGCCACACCATTTTCGAGGAACCGCCCGGGGGGATTCCCGAAGGGAAGAAGCCCCGGATCGTCGGGAGCCTGGACGGCAACCGGGTGTACACCGAGGGTCATCCCGGAGCCATTTACCTCCACCGGGCGAACCAGTACCAGGTGACCGGCCTCGACCTGGAGCGCCACAACCTCTGGGCGCGGCCGGTGGATGTAAGCTACTTCACGATGCCGAAGAGGGAGAAAGACACCTCTATCCTCTCCACGCGCGGGAGCACCCTGGTCAGGAACTTCGTGACCCGGCTCGGTGAGCTCAAAGTCACCGAGCGGGTGACCGGTTACGAAAAAAAGCGGATCACGAGCGGCGAGCGGCTCTCCACCCATGAGCTGGACCTGCCGCCGTATTCCTTCGAGACGGTGGGGTTCTGGATCGAGATCGACGATTTCATTCCGAGGGCGGTGGCGGGTCGGGGCTTCAACTTCATGGGCGGTATCCACGCTGTGGAGCACGCGGCCATCGCGCTCTTCCCCCTCTTCGCGCTCTGCGAACCGGACGACATCGGCGGGATCAGCACCCCCCTGCATCCCCAGGCGGCCAAGGCAGCGATATTTTTCTACGACGGCTATCCCGGAGGTGTGGGCCTCTGCGAGCAGAGTTTTGCCAGGATCGAAGGGCTCCTGGAGCGCACCCTGTCGCTGATCGAGGAGTGCGACTGCGAGAGGGGATGCCCGGCCTGCATCTACTCCTCGAAGTGCGGGAGCGGAAACGTCCCTCTCGACAAGGAGGCGGCGGTCATGCTCCTCTCCCTGCTTTTGGACCGGCCGGTGTCCCGGGAGTGGCTCGAAACACATGACGAGGAGGTCCCCCTGGAGAACGAGCTCCCCGCAATCGAAGAGGAGAAGCCCGGGGAGCAGAGCGAGCCCCGGGTGGTGGTCCTCGACATCGAGACGAAGCGGGGGGCGGAGGAGGTCGGCGGTTGGGGAAACAGCCACCTGATGGGCTTGGCCGTGGCGGTGTTGTGGGACAGCCGCACCGGGGAGTACACCTCCTACTTCGAGGACCAGGCCGGCGAGCTCCTGCGGGAGATGCGCCGGGCAGACCTGGTCGTGGGCTTCAACCTGATCGGATTCGATTACAAGGTACTCTCCGCATACGACGACGGCACCCTGGAGGAGGTGCCCACCTTCGACATCCTCCACGATATCAGAAAGCGCCTCGGCTTCCGCCTCTCCCTGGCACACCTCGCCGCAAACACCCTCGGGACGGAGAAGAGCGCCGACGGCCTGCAGTCCCTGGAGTGGGTCAGGCAGGGGCGCCTGGACCTCGTCGAGGAGTACTGCAAAAAGGACGTTGAGATCACCGCCAATCTTTTCCACCACGGCCTCCGCCGGGGGCGGTTCCGGTTCACTGACAAGCAGGGCCGGCTCATGGAACTGACCCTGGACTGGGATCTTGCGGACCTGGTCCGGAGAGCCCAGAGGTAGAAATAAATCCTAAGCTCTAAATCCGATATCCTCCCTCCCAAATACTAAGCACGAATATCGAAATCCTAAACAAATACCATATTCAAAGTTCAAATGTCCCAAACATACCGGCGATACGCGTGGGGTTTGGGATTTAGAATTTAGGGCATTTGATATTGTTTAGGATTTCGGATTTAGAGTTTAGGATTTATCTTTCCAGCTTAGGATTTCGATATTCGTGCTTAGAATTTGATTCTGTGTTTTTCCGGGCGCAACCGGGTTAGTCAAGCGTTTGGGTCCGAAGGGAGTAAGGAGACGCTCTTCAACTGTTTTCAGCGTTTTTTTGAAGAGCGGCCCCCGGGGCGCAATAAAATTCATGTTTCCCGCTACACGAATTTTTTTGTGAAATTTCCTATTGTCATATACAATAATAAAAGTTCACATCTTCGCAGGTGATCGAACGAAACAGATCCGGGGTTACTGAATGGAGCTGAAAAAAACCAAAATAATCGCAACGCTGGGGCCGTCATCCGAATCTCTTGAAACCATTGAAAAGATGGTCAAGGCCGGGGCGAACCTTTTTCGCATTAACACTTCACATGGCAGTCGCTCCACTATTGTTGCGCTGGTCAAAAAGGTTCGACAGGTTGAAAAAAAATTACACACCTTCATCGGAATTCTTCTCGATCTGCAAGGTCCGAAAATAAGGGTCGGTAAATTCAAAAAGGGATTTATCGAAATTCACCGGAATGACCGGCTCGTTTTTACCACGGAAAAGATTATCGGCGATGAAAAAAATATCCCGGTGCAGTACCCGAAATTTCACTTGGACGTCAAGCCGGGCGACTTGATTTTGCTTGACGACGGGAACCTCTCCGTGATCGTAAAAAGAGTGAACGGGAAAAAAGTCACCGTCAAAGTGAGAAATGGGGGCATTCTTTCAAACTACAAAGGACTGAACCTGCCGGAATCCAATCTGTCCATATCCCCTATCACCAGAAAAGACAGAGAGGATTTAACAGTCGGCCTGAAGCAGGGGGTGGACTTTGTGGCGCTTTCTTTTGTGAAAAACGCCGATGAAATAAAGCGCCTTAAAAGGATGATAAAAAAAGAGGGGTCGCCAGCAGAGGTAATCGCAAAAATTGAGCGTCACGAGGCGATCCGCAATCTTGATGAAATATTGAGGGAATCAGAGGCGGTGATGGTTGCCAGGGGTGACATGGGAGTGGAAATCCCGTATGAAAAGGTGCCGATAGTCCAGATGGATATTTTAAAAAGAGCGGGGCAGCTCGGCAGGCAGGTGATCATCGCAACTCAGATGCTTGAGTCTATGGTACATAGCCACCGACCGACAAGGGCGGAGGTTTCTGATGTCGCCAACTCCGTGGCTTTTTATGCGGATGCCCTCATGCTGTCGGCAGAAACCGCGGTCGGGAAATATCCTGTGAAGGCGGTGGAGGCCATGGCGCTTTCGGCCAAGCGAATGGAGAGGTATCAAAAAGATAACCATAAAATCCTGCCCTGGTGGTCTCCGGAAGGGGAGATCGCGCCGATAACGTCCGGCATAACCTATGCCGCGAATCAGATGTCTGAACTTCTGGGTGGGAAAGCCATTGTTGCCTTTTCGGAATCAGGCAGAACCGTCAAATATATTACCAAACCAAAACCGAACATACCGGTGTTTGGCTTTACTTCCCATACTTACGTGGCGAGACAAATGACTCTCGTCAGGGGGGCGTTTCCCTATGTTATGAGCAGGGACGCTGATTTTAAGCAGCCCCTGAAATATATTTTTGGAGTTTTGAAAAAGGAGGGGCTGATAAAGAGGGGAGATCGTGTACTTTTGACATCAGGGCTTCCCATGAGGGTGTCAGGCACCACGAATATGATCAGGGTTGAAACAGTGAGATGAGCGAAGAGAAAAAAACCTCCCCCCTGATATTCTTTGAAATCTCGTGACAATTTCATATCATGTCATAGTGAGCCTGACAATTACGCTGCATTTTATTGTCCTCCGCGTCGAGCCGCCCCGCTCCGCCGGCCGCCATGAAGGGGGTCAATAACCTGCCGTTCATCATATCCGGCCGTCAATCTTGCGGGACGAGGAAGACTTTGAGG
>JAUVQV010000027.1 GCA_030597995.1 Candidatus Rokuibacteriota bacterium | reverse complement strand
TGCTAAGGAGGCCTCTGTCCGCTCACGGGAGGACGGATAGGCCAGACACTCATCGAGAACGGTCATCATATCCGAGCCTAGATCTTCCTGGATTTGAATCGCTTTTTCCGGACTCAAAAAGTGAGGGGATCCGTCCAGGTGAGAGCGGAACCGGACCCCATCCGGGGTAACGTCCCGCAGGTCACTGAGACTGAAAACCTGAAACCCGCCGCTGTCGGTCAGGATCGGCCCCTCCCAGTTCATGAAGCGATGCAGCCCTCCCAGGTCCCGGATGATTTTCTCCCCCGGCCGGAGATGCAAATGATAGGTGTTGGCCAGAAGCGCTTCCACTCCGACCGACCGCAGCTCTTCCGGCGAGAGGGTCTTCACCGCACCCGCAGTCCCTACCGGGAGAAAGGCGGGGGTGGAAATATCCCCGTGGGCGGTGGTAATCTTTCCCGCGCGAGGACCGGTCGCGCCCCCTGCGATCACCTTGAAACCGAACTCTCGCACCTTACCGTCTCATCAGAGGATCAACATCGCGTCGCCGTAGCTGTAAAACCGATATCCACTCTGAATCGCCTCCCGGTAAGCCTCGAGCACCCTTGCCCTCCCGGCGAAGGCCGACACCAGTAGCAGGAGGCTGGAGCGGGGGAGGTGAAAATTCGTCACCAGGGCATCCACCGCCCGGAAACGGTGTCCGGGACGGATGAGAAGATCCACCCTCTTCCGGCCGCCTCGAATTTTCCCGTCGGCGGAGGTGAAAGACTCCAGGACCCGAGTCACAGTGGTCCCGACGGCGACGACTCGGCCTCCCTTCTTTCGGGCCGCGCGTACCGCACGTGCCGTCACGGCCGGCAGAACGGCCGACTCCGCCTCCAGACGGCATTTCGAAAGATCACTGTGGCGGAGGGGGCGAAACGTCCCAGGCCCGACATGCAGAGTGAGGAAGACCACCTCGACCCCCCTCGCCCGCACGCGCTTCAAAAGCCGCCGGGTGAAGTGCAGGCCGGCAGTAGGTGCCGCCACCGAACCCTCCCGGGAGGCGAACACGGTCTGATATCGCACCCGGTCCATTTTCTTCATCACCCGAGCGAGTTCCTCGCCGCGGCGGATGTATGGCGGGAGGGGTGGAGAGCCCGCCGCCTGAATGAGCGACGTGACACCTCCGGGCGGATCGAATCCGACGATTACTTCGCCCTCCTCACCGATCCCTTCCAGCCGGGCCCCGGTTTCAACCCCGCGAAAAACCAGGCGCGTGCCCGGACGGCACTTTCCCTTCAAAAGGGCCCGCCAGCGTCCGCCTTTCAGGGGAGCGAGCAGCAGCAATTCAACGCGACCACCGCTGCCGGCCTTTTTCGCGAACAGCCGCGCCTGAAGAACGGCCGTGTCGTTTAAGACCAGGACATCCCCTTCCCTGAGATACTCCGGGAACCGGTGAAAATAACTGTGCCCCAGCCCTCCCGAGCCGCGATCCATCACAAGCACACGGGAGTGATCCCGGAAACGGCACGGTCTCTGAGCTATGCTCTCCTTTGGAAGATGATAAGAGTAATCTTCCAACCGCTGGTTCATAGTTCGCAAAACGCTGAATTATAGTGCCCAAAGCCATATTTGACAAGAAAAACGGAGAGTGGAGTTTTCCCCTTTTCTTAATTCTGTGGTCAGGATCCCCGGGGGTGTTTCTCTGTCTTTTCCTTGCAGCACCGTGCGTTGGTTCTTTACAGAGGCTGCTTCCGCCCGGCAAGTGAAAAAGCTTCGAATGGACAAGGTCGGAGTGAGGTGCCGGGGATATCCCCTGAGCGAACATCGAAGCATGTCGGGGCACCACACTCGGCGACCGGGAGCGGGCCGCACCGCGGCCGAAGGCGCATGTCTGAGGCCGTCAGGCCGAGTTTGCGCCTTCGAGCAGACGGGAGCCGTAGTGAGGTCCGACATGGTTCGCCGAGAGCGCAGGGGGTATCCCCGGCACCTCACGACACATAAATAAAAAATGGGGAAACTCCTCTTCTCCCTTTTGGGTTGATTGCCGGGGTGAGAAAGTGTATCATACTTACTTTTGAGGAGAGCTGATTAGAGTGAGACTGAAGCACGACGAAATAGAATACCTCTGCTGGCGGATAGTCCGACGGTTGCAGGAGAACAAGAAAGTGGAACTTCTCTGCCCGGCGGAGGAGGCCCTGGAACGGGTCCGGCATGCCGTTACCGAGGACTTGCTGGTGGAGGACCGACTCAACCGCGAGGTGGACGATATTCTCAGAGAGCACCTCAATGAAGGGGGTCGCGAGCCTGTAGACCAGCGCCGGATGTTTCAACTCATCAAAAACAAGCTGGCCAGGGAGCGAAACCTGATCTTATGACTGTTTCCCAAGCTCGAGGGACCAGGGTGGGGGCAGGATGAGGCTCTCGGACGACAAGATCAACTACCTCTCCCACGTCCTGGTGAAAAGTTTGAAGGATTTCCCGGAGATCCAGTTCAAGGAGGAGGAGAATCAGGTTCGTTTGAGCATCAAGGAAGCGCTGCTCGAGAGCCTCGATCTCTTCGACAAGATAGAAGAGAAGGTTCGAGAGACGCTTATCTCCTACTCCCGGAAGATCGTGGAGGGGAGCCGGGAGTGGGATGTGATGTTCAGCAAGGCCTACGAAGAAGAAATCAAGAAACTCAAGGCGGTTTGATCCTTGCCCCACCCAATGCCGAGAGCCGCTGAATAAGGACGTGTCCGGGAAAAAATCAGCCTTTAGAGAGTACCTCGAAGCGATCCTGATCGCGATTGTCCTGGCACTCTTTATTCGGACATTTGTGGTCCAGGCATTCAAAATACCTTCCGGTTCCATGATTCCCACCCTTCTGGTGGGAGATCACCTCCTGGTGAACAAGTTTATTTACCGTTTCCGAATGCCGCGCCGAGGCGAGATCGTGGTATTCAAGTTTCCCCAGGACCGCGAAACGGATTTTATCAAGAGGGTCTTGGCCCTGCCGGGTGAGGAGGTGGCGCTCAACGAGGGTCGGCTCTACATCAACGGAGTGCAGGTTGAGGATAAGCATGCAACCTATGTGTCCGGCAACAGCCCCGGCCGGGAGCGCAATTTCAAGCCCTTCCGCGTGCCCCGCAAGGGCGACATTATCCGTTTGGACGGTGAACACTCCGACCTCTATCACCGCCTGGTAGCGAATGAGGGGAACCGGGGGAGCACCGGCGATTACGAGGTCAAGAATGACTACATCTTCATGATGGGGGACAACCGGGACAACAGCTACGACAGCCGTTACTGGGGTCCCGTGAACATCGAGGATGTGGTGGGCAAGGCCATGATTCTCTACTGGTCTTTTGGCGACAGATTCTACCGGATACGCTGGACACGGATCGGGGATCTGATTCGCTGACGAGGGATGGGATGGTCGGTCGATGGCTGCCCCGGAGAGCCGATCCCTTTTAAGCACTCACGATTTTCTCGACTCCCTCCGGGTGGAGCGGTGCCTGGCGGAGAATACCGTCCGCTCGTACCACCGTGACCTGGGTCTTTGCGCTCGTTTCTTTGCCGAGCGCGGTCTTTCGGACCCCGCGCGGGTTTCCCACCGGGACATTCAGGACTACCTCCAGTGGCTCTCGAGTCAGGGGCTCTCCGCCCGCTCCCGGGCGAGGAACCTTTCGGCTCTGCGTGCGTTCTACCGCTTTTTAAAACTGGAAGGGAAAACGGAGAAGGACCCCACCGAGTGGATAGAGTCGCCCCGAGGTTGGAAAAAGCTGCCTCCTTGTCTGACGGTGGCGGAGGTGGAGATGCTCCTCGGCAGCCCCGACCCGGGAACGGCCGCCGGCATCCGTGACACCGCCCTCCTCGCGCTGCTCTACGACTGCGGCCTACGGGTTTCAGAGCTGGCTTCCTTGAGATTGGAGGCCGTGGACATGGAATCCTGGCTGATAAGGGTTCCCGGCAAGGGGGGCCGGGAGCGTTTCGTGCCCTTCGGTGAGGCGGCGCTCGAAATTGTCCAGCGGTATGTAACGGAAGCCCGCCCTCTCCTGGCCCGGAACAGAAGGAACCACTATCTCTTTCCCGGCCGGCGGGGATCTCACCTCACCAGGCAGGGACTCTGGAAGATTGTTAAACGCCATCTCCGGGAAAGCGGTGTCCGGCGGAATGTTTCTCCCCACACGCTGCGGCACTCATTTGCGACTCACCTCATGGAAAACGGAGCCGATTTGCGCTCCGTCCAGATGCTGCTCGGGCACGCCGATATCTCCTCCACCCAGATTTACACTCACCTCTCACAGGAGAGGCTGAAGAAGATACACCGCGAGTTCCACCCCCGCGGCTAAACGGGCCGCTCACGAGGATCTTTTCCGCCCGGGCTGCGTTGCGCCCTCGTTCGCTTGTGCGGCGTACAGTAGTACGCCTCCGCGCTCGCTCCGGCGACGCCTTGCCAGGACGCAAAATCTCTCTCGTGACTGACCCGTTTACAATGGGGAAATTGCTGGAGGATCTTTTTCGTCCGGGGAATTATACGATTACTTTTTCCACCAGGGCGTAAAGATCGGCGATGCGATACGGTTTGCCCAGGAACCCGTCGGAATGCTTGTAGATGATCTGCTGGGCTTCTTCGTCCTGGTAAAAGAGACTGGAGACCGAGATGAAAATGAACTTCTGGTCCTGCTTCAGTTTCTTGATTTCTTGGAAGAGGTTCAATCCGTTCAGTCCCGGCATACGGACGTCGGAGACCACCAGGTCAAATTCTCTCTCCTTGAAGAGGCGAAGGGCCTCGTCACCCCTCTGGACACTGGTGACATCATATTTTTCCCGAAGGACGATGGTGGTGGCCTCCAAAATACTCGGCTCGTCCTCAACCATCAGGATCTTTTTCTTCTTTTGCTCGGGCATCGTTCTGGCGAACCTCCCGTTTTCAGCGAGTGTTAACACCACCACGGTAAGACTTCGCACTTTGTAGAAATCCACCTTACCGACACTCCTGCACTTTGATAATACTCGAAACCCCCACCCGCTGCAAGTTTCAAGGTTGAGAGGTTTCCCCCGTCCCTGGTGGGGAGCGGATGCACACATCCCTGCTGTCATCCCGGGGGAGGAGCGTGAGCGACGAGTCGAGGGATCTTGGATTGCAGATTCCTCGACTGCGCTCGGAATGGCACCAAGGAGTGATCACAGGGGATATTCGTTTAATAATTGAGATGTTAGATTGACAGCCACCACATTGTTGTGTTATCTCTGCCGGTGAGGTAAAATTTTAATTTCCCGTCTCGCGGCGCGGCTGGAAGGAGCCGGCGTCAGGGGTAATAAGAGTGGAAAACTTTGGCAGCTATCTCAGGCAAGAGCGGGAGCTCCGGGGGATCACCCTGGAAGAGATATCTCAGGAAACCAGGGTCAACCTGCGCTACCTGAAAGCTCTTGAAGCGGAGAGCTACCACCAGCTACCGCCCAAACCTTTTGTCAAGGGGTTCCTTGACGCGTACTCTAAGTTTTTGGGGATGGATACGCATGAAGTACGTCTCCGGTACGAGCAGGTTCTCCTGGAGGAGAACCAATGGCGGGAGGCCGGAGAAAAAACCGGTGCCGATGCCGTCACGGTCTCCCGCCCTTCAAAAAACCAGCAGCATTGGAAGAACTGGGTGATCTACATCGGATTGGCGTTGGCGGTAACCTCTTTTTTCTCCGTGCAGTGGTTTCTCGATTCAACCGACCATGGTGAGGTCATGGAGCCGGCGCTGCCGGCACTTGATCAGAAGCCGGTGCCGGCCGTGGGTGCGGATTTGGCAGGTCCGGCTTTGCAGGCCACCGGGCCGCCGCCGGCGCCTGCGGGAGCGGCCGCGATTCGCGTACTCGTGCGAGCCGAGGAGGCGACCTGGGTTTCGGCGGCGGCCGACGGCGGCGAAGAGACAAAATGGACGGTGCAGGCCGGAGAGCACCGGGAATTGACGGCCCGGGAGCGGATTGTCCTCTCCCTGGGTGACGCCGGCGCCGTGAAACTCACCGTGAACGGCCGGGAACTGGGCTTTGTGGGATTAAAAGGGGAGGTGAAAAAGGGCCTTCTCTTCAAGGCTGAGACGGAATAGCACGAAGCGGGCGGCCTCACGGAGGCCGGTGGCACCGGCGGGAGGAACTCCCCTCCCCGGGTCGAGCCGCCCGAGCGGAGGAGAACATGATAGTCCAATGCCCGCAGTGTTCGAGCCGCTACCGGCTGGATGAGAATCGCCTCAGCGGGAAGGGGGGGTCGGTACGGTGCAGCAAGTGCCAAAAGGTCTTCCCGGTTTTGGCCCCCTCGCCGGGGGGGAGCCCCTCTTCTCCCGGCGTCGCTCCGTCAACCCCGGCGGGCAAGAAGATCCTGGTCGGTGACGATGCCCCCTTCTTTCGCACCATGGTGTCCGATATCCTCCAGGAGGCCGGCTACACCGTGGAGACTGCCTCCAACGGGGCGGAGATAATTTCCAAGGTCACCTCCTTCTTACCCGATCTTCTTGTCCTTGACCTCCAACTCCCGGACATGAACGGTTTTGAGGTCGTGAAGCGGATCCGCGGCGGCGAGGTCCTGCCTCACCTCCCCATACTCGCCATGAGTGCCGTGTACACGGACAGCTCGCACGTCATGGCCCTGGACGATGTCGGAGCCAACGACTATATCAGCAAGAAGTTCAAACCGGATCACCTGCTGAGAAGGATCAGCAAGATATTAGAACGGGAGGCCTCCACCGGAGAGGTGTGAATAATGTTTGCCGAAAACAAGGTTCAGGAGGCGGCGAATTCCCTGATCAAAAAGGGTGTGCGATCTCCGGCCAAAGGGATGATTCTGGATGCGGGAATGTCCGGTTTCTCGAATGAATTGATCCGGCTGCTGGTAATCCCCTTCCGGCAGGTTGCCCACTACCGGGAGCCTCTCCATGGAAGTCACCGGGAGGCGCTCCTTTTCGGTCTCCTGGGGAACGAGGAGGTGATGATTCAGGAGGGCCGGGCCGGGCTCCATGAGGGTTTCTTTCACCACGAGGTCTCCTTTCCGATCCGGGTGCTGGCGGCGTTGGGAGTGAGGAAACTGATTCTGGTGTCCACCGCCCGAGGGATTCATACGGGGTGGGAAGCGGGAGAGGTCATGCTGGTCGCCGATCATCTCGACCTCACAGGCGGGAGTCCTCTCACGGGCCTGACCAGCAAGGATAAGAAAAGACCGTTTTTGGACATCTCGCGGGCCTACACGCCGGAGCTCCGCGAGCGGACGCAGGCCATCGCCGGACGGGTGAATTTCCCGCTTCGGGAGGGAGTGCTGGCGGCGATTCCGGGCCCGGCTCACCCGACACCGGCCGAGGCCAGGATGCTCGCCACTGTCGGCGCCGACGCGGTCGGGATGTCACTCGCGACTGAAGTCGCTATGGCGGCCTACCTGGGAGTGGCGGTCGCAGCGTTCGTCCTGATCACCGGGCGGGCGGGGAACGTTGCGGAGGAAAGAGGCGCCAACGGCTGGGGACCGCCGTACCTGGCGTTTTTCAAGACCGTGCTCGCGGAATTATAGACCGCGGTGCAAGCTCGCCGTTGACACCGCACGATATTTTTCTTGACTTGAGAAAAACGTCTGCATAGCATTTTCGAGGGCGTGGATTGGCGAGCATTCCGCCCTGAATTATATTTAAGACAGGAGGCCGATGGGCCATGAATGGTACCCGTATTTTTTTCGCGTGGTGTGTTACCGTGTTCGCGCTCCTGGTATCCTGTCAGACCGTGCAGAAAGCCCCGGAGCCCCTTTCACCGCCCCCGCCGAAAATTCCTGATCTCCAGCAAAGGTTCATCCAGCAGAAGGTTCTTGCCCTGCGGGACACTTTCGTCGCCGGGGACCTCCCCGGCTTTATGAGCCATATTTCCAAAGGTTTTTACCGGGGCTACACCAGGTTGGAAAACAGCTTCCGGGAGTTCCAGCAAAAGGCCCGCAGCATTTCTCTTATGGTCGCCACGGAAGATATCCGGGTCGAAGAGGAAAAAGTGACCGTCGTAATCCGGTGGACCCGCTCCGCGGTCGACAGGGACACCAG
>JAUVQV010000148.1 GCA_030597995.1 Candidatus Rokuibacteriota bacterium | reverse complement strand
TTTTCTTCGAGACGGATGTCCTGGGAACCCAGAAAGTTGCCAACGCGGTCCTGAAGTACCGCGACCGGGTGGCGCGGTTCGTTCATGTCTCATCCTCCGAAGTATACGGCACCGCCCGCACGGAAAAGATGGACGAAGATCACCCCCTGATGCCGATGAGCCCTTATGCCTCCGCCAAGGCCGGGGCCGACCGGCTGGTGTACTCCTACTGGGCCACTTACCGGATTCCGGCGGTCATCCTCCGGCCCTTCAACAACTATGGGCCCCACCAGCACCTGGAGAAAGCGATACCGCGGTTCATCACCAGCTGCATCCTCGATGAGCCGCTGCGCGTTCACGGCGACGGGAGCGCCTCCCGGGATTACCTCCACGTCGACGATCTTTGCCGTGCGGTGGACATCGTGGTGCATGCCGGGGCCCCGGAAGTCGTCGGAAAAACCTTCAACATAGCCACCGGGACCCACCGCTCGATCCTCTCCATCGCCAGGGATGTAGTGCGCCTGATGGGGAAGGAGGAGTCGACGGTCACCTTTGTCGGCGAGCGGCCCGGACAGGTTTTCAGACACACCGGAGACTCTTCCCGGCTGCAGGAGGCCTTCGGCTGGCGGTGCGAGGTGGACTGGGAGAAAGGACTACGGCGCACCATCCGCTGGTACGAGGACAACCGGAAGTGGTGGGAAAAACAGTTGTGGATGAGGGCCGTCCCCATTATCACCAGCCGGGGTGATAGGGAGCTCCACTGAGCGCGCCGAAGCCATGGGACTGAAAAGCGATTTTGCCTGGATGCTCGCCAGTCGATCCGGGACCCTCGCGGCGGGACTCCTCACCGGAGCGCTCATCAATCGCTCCCTTGGCCCGGGGGGCAGAGGGGTCTATGCCGAGATGCAGACCTGGGTGGCGCTGTTCATCGTCATCTTCGGTCTCAGCCTCGATTCCGGGATCAATCACTACGCCAACCGGGAGCGGTACGGCAGCGACGACAGCCGGAGGTTCGCCACGACTTCGCTGCTGGCGACACTCTATGGAATTATCGGAGCGGGCGCCCTGGCGGCGCTGGTCTATCTGCGGCCCGGCGAGGTTTCGACGAAGACCGCCGAACTGATCGCGCCCCCTACACTTCTGCTGTTCTGCTCCATGCTCGCTTCCAACACCACGGTCCTGCTCCAGGCGTTGAACGAGGTGAAGACCTCGGCGATAATCGGCATGGTGCAGACCGTGGTCAGCGTGGCCGTGATCGGCGGGGGCTACGCCCTGGGCGTGATCAGGATCGAGTTCCTGGTCGGTTACCTTGTCGTCATCCAGGCTGTTTCCCTGGTCATCATGGGTGCTTTCTTCAGGATGAGGGGAATCATGCCCGGCCGCTTCTCCCGGGAGATGGCTTGGGGGATGACAAAAGTCGGTGCGAAGCTCCATGTGGCCGCCATCGCCGCCTTCATTTACACCAAGGTAAATCAGCTCATCGTCTTCAGGTATTCCGGGGAATCCGAGGCAGGGATCTACGCCGTCGCGTTGAACCTGGCTTTCTATGCCGCCTTCATTCCGACAACGCTCCAGACCGCACTCTACCCGAGAGTAATCCACTTCCAGGACGAGTTTGAAGTAACCGTCCGGTCCTTGAGGCTGGCTTTTTACGGCTGGGGGATTCTGGTGATGGTCATCATCCTGCTGGCCAGGCCGATCCTGCTGATCTACGGCGGCAGTCAATTTCTCCCCTCGGTCAACGTGTTCCGAGTCCTGATGCTCAGCGCCTGGCTGCTGCCCCTTTCCTCCCTGGTGGCTCCTTACTGCATCAAGGTCGGGGCCTTCGGACTCCTTACTCTCTCCGCGGTCCTGCTCGGCCTGATCAGCCTGGTTGCCAATTTTTTATTGATCCCCTCCTACCTGAGTATGGGGGCCGCGTATGCCACCGCCCTGGTCTGCGCGATAGGATTCTGCATGGCCATTCTGCTGCTGTGGTATAAATCCGGGAGGAACCCGTTGGGATTCCTGAAGATACAGGGTATCTCGTAGGAAACCGGGACAGTATGAAAAAGCATCCGGAGAAAGAAGTGAATCGCGGCTACATAGATTTCATCCGCGGAATTTCCCGTCCGGAGGTGAAAACAAGAAAGACTTTCGGGTCGGTGCTCCGGGCCCTGTGGAGCCGCGCGCTCGATTTCGCCAAACTCCTCTTCCTGCCCCTCTTGATCCTCTACGGTATTCTTCTGATTGCGGCTCTTCAGCTCCGGTTGTTACTGTCGAAGCGGGGGTCACCATCCGGTTTGCATGGGCGCGCGGAGAAATATGTGGTCGAATTCACCTCCCAATACCCCATGCACTTTTACCCGGTGGTTGCGAAAGCACTGGAGTTGGCCTTCCTGAAAGAGCACCTCGCCGATTTTCTCGGGCCACAAAGGGGCGGTATCGCGGAGCTTGCCGCCGGTGAGGGAACGCTTTCAGCCCGGTTCTTCCCCGAAGATGCCGGCATCTTCGCCTTCGATCTCAACCCTTACAGCCTGGTGCACACCGCCGGCCTTCCCCACATTACCCGCAGGATAGTCGCCGACTGCCTCGAACCGCCGATAGGCCCGGGAGGCGCGTCTCTGATAGTCAGCAACAACTTTATGCACCACGTCTCCAACAAGGAAAAGACTCTTGAAAACTGGTCAAAAGTGTCGGAATTTGTCATCTTCAACGAGAACAGCCCCTACTGGGTTTCGGGGTGGTTCACGCCATTCCTTCTGGCCCGGCTGGGATTCGCAAAGACCGCCCGGAAAGTGGCCGGGGGGATAGAGAGCAGAGGCTACCAGTCGCTCATGAGCAGTGATGATCTCAGGGAGCTTGTTTCAAGGTTCTACGAAATCACCCAGGAAACCACTTTCCTGAGCGAGAGAGTTTTTTTCCTCTGCGCCGTGTCGTCATCCCTGCTCTTCAGCTACGGGCCTCCCACGCCCGAGAGGCAGAAAAAAATGCTGAACGGCATCCTGCGGCCGATATCCAGATTTCTGACCGGGCACGCCTGCCGGGCTCTCATCCGGTACGACGCTCTTTTGCCGCGGGGCAAGGATGCGTTCATTTCCTGGGTGGCGAAGTCGAGGAAGACGGTTCCCTCGAGAGCCGGCAGGAAGGAGATCATCCTCGTATGCCCGGACTGCAGAGGGATTTTGCAGGATGACCACTGCCCGGCCTGCAACCGCACCTTCGAGGTCAGGGATGGGATGCTCTTCCTGCTGCCTCGGGAGATCGCAAAGGATATCACCTATGCCGAGGAAAAAACTTTGACACTGGGGAGAGAACATCTGTGACCGGGGGACAGGCCGTCCGCGGTCTCGGCCCCGGGACCTCGGGAACAGACATGGAAGACCTCATCATCCCGGAAGAGATCATCAGGGATATCGCCGCCGCGGAAGAAGACTACTGCCGCCGGATAAGAAAGTGTGACCCTCTCGCGGGGGCGCGATTCCTGGCCTCTGGTTACCGGGAAAATTTCGACCGCCTCCGGGAAATTTTCGGCGAGGAACGGCTGGCAACGTCCAAAATTCTCGAGATCGGAAGCGGCAACGGGTTCCTGCTCTGCTACGCCCTCAAGCAGGGGGTCGATATCGTGGGCGTGGAACCGGGGGAGGGATTCGGTTTCCAGGGCCGTGCCCGCACCGCGAGAGAGCTCCTGAGGCTGAACGGCCTTCACCCGGAGGGAGCGTTTCTCTTCGACGCCCGGGCGGAAGCGCTTCCCTTCGAGAGTGAATCCGTTGACCTGGTCTTCAGCGTCGCCGTCCTGGAGCACGTGGAGAACGTCGACCGGGCGATGCGGGAGTCCCTGCGGGTGCTGAAGCCCGGGGGGATGTTTTGGGCGAATGTCCCCAACTATCGCAGCTGGCACGAAGACCACTACGACATCTTCTGGCTCCCCTTCCTGGGGAGAAAGAGCGCCAGAATCTATGTGAAACAGCTTTTCGGCCGCGATCCTGCCTTCATAGATACGCTGAACTTCACCACCCCGGCTGATTTCCGCCCCTACCTGGATTCCAACACCTCCCATGGAGCCGTTTTCCTCCGCGGCAGGGGTCTGCCCAGGTATGTATTCGAGGCGTATCACCTCTCCCTTCAGGGCAGGGAGGCGACCGCCTCAACTTCCGGGAGGAGGCTGAAAAGGCT
>JAUVQV010000225.1 GCA_030597995.1 Candidatus Rokuibacteriota bacterium | reverse complement strand
TTGTCGGCCTCGGGCGCGCTGATGGGGCTCTCCTTCATGAGCAAGGGGCCCGTCGCCTTCGCGGCCATGCTGCTGCCCTTTCTCGCCGGATACTTCCCGGCGTTCGGGGCAGGAGCCCTCAAGGAGAAATGGAGAGCGAACCTGCCGGCGCTCGGCCTCTGCCTCATCCTCGGCGGCGCCTGGCCGGTCTACATTTATCTGCAACACCCGGATCTCGCTGTCTCGACGGCCCAGGCGGAAGCCGTCTCCTGGGCCGGCCGCCACGTGGAGCCGATCTGGTTTTACGCCCGCTTCCCATTCTATCTCGGCGTGTGGAGTGTCTTCGCGATCGTCTCTCTCGTCTGGCCGTATTCCGGAAAGCGGATCGGGCGCATCGGCAACTTCACGTTTCTTATGGTCTGGCTCGCACTTACCCTGCTCCTTCTCACCGTCATTCCCGAAAAAAAACCGCGCTACCTTCTTCCCGCTCTCGTGCCCATGGCTCTGATGACCGGCTACCTGCTGAGATATCTTGTCGACACTTTTCGGGAGCGGCGGCCGACCTTGTGGGACCGCCGCGTTCTGCCGCTCCAGGCGCTTCCGGTCGCTCTTCTTCTTGCGATCGCCCCCGCGGTTTTTTTTGTGTACGGGTTCCGCGCCGGGATCATGCCGGCAGGGACCCTTCTCGAGGCTTCCGCCGCCGGGATCATTTCCGCCCTGATCCTGCTCGCCGCCGTGAAAAGGGAGAGAGTCCTGCACATATTCACTCTCATGATCGTGTTCTCCGGGCTCGTCAACTTTTTCGCCCTCCCGGTGGTGCAGCACAGACTTTCGAGCCGCCCCGGGTACCGGCCTTTGACAGAGGTGAGAAAAGTCGACCAGGTGCGATCGCTTGCCGCCTACAGTTTCGAGGATCTGAACATGAGGGTGGTCTGGGCCTTCGGCCGCCCGGTGCGGAAATGGGATTATCGAGCAGCGGGAGGGCTCCCCGGCCCACTCCCGATCGCCCTTTTCTCTTCACAACCTCCGGAGCACATCCTTCCTTTCCGCGAGAGGCGGCAGGTCGTGGCACAGCTTCTGGGATCATACACCATAGAGCGGCGGCACCCGGAGGATCAAATACATCTCTATCTCATCGAGGGCAGAAAACCACCCCACTGAGCGCTTCAACGTGCGGTGCCTTGAAGACGTTCGATCTTCTTTAAAAAAGGAGGCGGTTCTCTGCGAAAGAGAGGTGTTCCTGAACTGGGAAAAAGTATACAATCCAGGATGGGTATTCGTATGAAAAAACTTCGCTTCCGCAGCTTGATTCTGTGTTCGGCATGCCTGGCGGCCGGCGTGGCCCTGGGATCTTTCCCACTCTGGCAGTACGGGGAGTATTCTCACCCTTACTCAATGCCCTCCCCTCCCACCGATGCCACCTTCGGGCGGAGGGAGATCACCATTGAGGGCGGGGTGGTCTGGGAACGCCGGAGCGCGCTGTCCGGGCCCGTTCTCTGGGCCAGCCGACCGGAGTTCACCGTGATCGTCAAGAAGCACCAGCCCGAGAGACCGGTAACGGTGCTCAACGCCCTCCCCCCCGAGGCCTATCTTTCACTTCCTCCGGGAGTCGCGGCCACCGGGCAGGGCGCCCTGCTCCTGAATCAGCCCGGTACCTACCACTTCCGCCCCCGGGCGCGGGAGAAGTACTCCTTCCTGGTCATGGGGGACCCGAGGGCGCAGCCGCAGAACTTCGAGGCGGGTCTCAAACTCGGGGAGGATCCCCTTTTTGCGCTCTGCCTCGGGGACCTCGTGTTCAAAGGTGATCCGTTGGAGTATGCCGAAGTGGCCGGGATCGTCGCGGCAAGCCCCATTCCGGTGTACTTCACGGTGGGCAACCACGACATCGAGAAGGGCGGGCGGCGCAACTATCTGCGGTTTTTCGGCGAGGCGAACTACACCTTTTCCCTGGGTCGAGACCTCTTCGCCATGCTCGACACGTCGGCCGACTACCCCTACCTCGGCGACCGCAGGATCTCGTGGCTCAACGAGGTGCTCGACAAACCCGGCACGCGCCACCGTTTCGTTTCTTTCCACAAGCCCCCCCACGACCCCCGGCCAGGCCAGGCGTATCGCATCAAATACCGCCTTCTCCGATGGAGACTCCAGCGCACCCTGGAGCGTCACGGCATTCCGCTCGCCTTCGCCGCCCACATCCACGACTACGTCGAGGGGGAGAAGAACGGTGTCCGCTATGTAATTACCGGGGGTCTCAATCCACTGCCCGACGCGCGCTTCGCGTCTCATGTGGTTGAGGTCAACGTCGATAAAGACTCAGTCTCGTGGAAGCTGCTCTTCCTCGATTCCGGCAAATCAGCTCAACACCGGTAGAGAAACCTCTAAGACCAGCCTCCCCTGCATTTTCACTCGCTTTCGAGCGGCGAATGTTCTTTTACTACTGCCACCAGATGTTTATGATCAAAGGGTTTGTCTATGAAATCCACGCAACCAGCCGCCAGGGCTTTGTCTTGGAAGAATTGATGAGGGAATGCGGAGAAAGCGATAACTGGAATTTGCCGATATGCCGGGTTGCTTTTTATTCTTTTACAATAGTCAATACCATTCTCTCGCATCAAACCTAAATCCAATATTATAATGCTGATAGGTGTTTTGGCCAAAATTTTATCGGCTTCACTTGAATCTCTAGCTGAATAAAGCTCGCAGTCTTCTTCCGTTTTAAAGATCATTTCGAGAGCCAGAAGATGATCTTCTTCATCTTCCACAGCCAAAATCTTACGCTTTTTCATACTTGTCATCATGCATCAAACGATCGAACTTCATTTGTTCATACTTCAATATGAATCGCATGTCAATTCTAAAAAGACTCGTGCCGCATAATCCTTGA
>JAUVQV010000082.1 GCA_030597995.1 Candidatus Rokuibacteriota bacterium | reverse complement strand
GAGGTCTACACGATGGAGATTCGTCCCGGACTTGCCCGGAGCGCCAGGTCCCGCCTTCAGGAATTGGGTTACCGGAACGTGAGTGTACGCACCGGCGATGGGTACTTCGGCTGGCCGGAAGCCGCCCCCTTTGACGGCATTCTGGTCACCGCGGCCGCAAACCATATTCCGCCATCCTTGAAAACACAGCTCCGGGATGGGGGACGTCTGATCCTTCCCCTGGGCAGCACCTGGTATTTCCAGAACCTGACGATCATTGAGAAAAAAGGTCAGAAATATGAGGTCCGCCACCTGATCGATGTTTCTTTCGTTCCCATGGTCGGCGAAGTCGAAAAGGGGAGAAAGTGAAAGGAAGTCGGAGCGGAGCGGCCGCTTTTTTCCTGCTGCAGGCTGCGTTCGGTATCCTCTCTACCGCCGCGGTGGCCGCAGTTACCGGGGATGATTTTTCTGAGACAGTGAGGCGGATACAGGCTGGGGTGGTCATGGTCGAGGGCCGCAGCAAAGACGAACGGCATTTCGGCTCCGGTTTTTTCCTGGAGTCTCCTGAAGTCATTGTTACAGCTTATCATATCATCGAGGGGGCGAGAAAGATTCAGGTGTCGGTCCCTGATGTGTTTCTCGCCTCGGATGCCCTTGTTCTTGCGGTCTCACCAGAGTGGGACATCGCGGTGTTGCAGGTCTCATGGCCGGAGGAAATGGACTTTCCCGGGCTGCGCCTCGCTCCCGGGGACGAGCATCTGCAGCCTGGGGTCGCGGTGGCGTATACCGGGTTCGGCTTCGGGACCAACAGCACGTTTCGAAAGATCCTGGCCACCTACCAGGGTATCATCAGCAGTACTGTCCCGTATAATGGGGGAAAATTCTATTACCTCAGCAGCATGGTCAATCAGGGATTGTCCGGTTGCCCGCTGTACCTTCCCGAAAGCGGTGCGGTAGTAGGCGTGGTTACGCGTCAATACGGTCCCAAGGGATTGGGAGTGGGTTTTGGCGGGGCAGTGCCGAGCACGAGATTGCAAGAACTCCTCCAGGGCCTGAGACGCTGAGCTGTTCACGAGGCCCTTTTCTGCCCTGGCTTCGTTGCACCCTCTCTCACTTGTGCAGCGTACAGTAGTACGCTTCCGCGTTCGCTCCGGCGGCGCCTCGTCAGAACAGAAAATTTCTCTCGTGACTTCCCTGGTTAGGATCGATAATTTACAGACTGTTTTTCATACTATAAAAATTCTTCTTTTGTTCCCTGATGGTTACAATTTCTTAGAACTACATCATGAATTTTGCTGGCGAGAGGTTTCAGCGGCCTGGGAAGGGAATTGTCATGGCCAAAGTATCGAGATTTCTTACGCAGAAATACCTCAACCAGATTATTCATGTGTTATTGTAATTAATTGATATTGTAGACTAATAATAATTAGCAGAATAATGTATTGACACCCGCGGGGCTTTTCCGTATTTTTGATTGCAAAAGGTTGCCGACACGGAAAAAGCGCAAAAGATCAGCGGAAAGGCAAATCTGAGGGGACAACAACGTGGCGTTCGAGAACCAAGGCCGTGAGTATTCCTGCGGGGCGGCGGCCTTATGCTATGCCCTGACTTTTCTCGGGAAGACCGTCGAGGAAAAGGATCTCCGGAAAGCCTCTCAGACAAATTTTTGGAAAGGCACCGACGAGAGCGGAATTGCCAAGGCCGCCCGCCGTTATGGCTGCGAGGCGGTGATGCGAAACTACCGGCGTTTCCCTGCGGCCTTCCGCAGTCTCATCAGATACGTCCAGAATGGGCAACCCTGTATTTTGTGCGTCAATAACTGGAAGCACTGGGTTGCCGTGGCCGGGGCAAACCGCAACGGGGTGGCGCTTTTCGACCCCCGCTCCAGAGACGTGGCTACCATCATTAAACCCCAGTCTTTACGTCGTCGCTGGGGCCACTACCCCCGCGAGGACGAGGAGTTAGAACCTCATTTTTTCTTTATTGCCATCCGGCCCCGTGTGGGACGCCGGGTGCTTCGAACCCGGGGTATCCTGGACAATGAACTCTTTCTGGATCTGCAGAAAAGAGAGGACCTGCGCCAAGGCTGGGATCAGTACCTCCAGGACCTGACTGATGTCTTCGGGCGGAAATGCTCACGGGCGGAAGACAGCTACTCGGCTTGGAAATTCATGAGCCGGAATGCCGCCCTCCTGACGGAAATGGTTGCGTTTTGGGACGGCAACGTCCCCAAGGGAGTTTACAAAACGGAGCTGCGGAACCTGACCCGGGTCTGCCGCGCGTACGGCTTTCGCATGCGGCCGCGGGATGAAAAGACGGCCTTGGTCAGTCTCACCTGTATCCTCACCCACGGGGCGATCAAGCCCTGATAATTCACGAGGATCTTTTACGCTCTGGCTGCGTTGCGCCCTCGTTCGCTTGTGTGGGGTACAGTAGTACGCCTCCGCGCTTGCTCCGGCGACGCCTCGCCAGAACAGAAAATTGCTCTCGTGACTCAACCGGGTATGCCCGGGGAAATACAGTCTGTTTTTCATACCATGTTGTCCCGGGGGCGGCTGATGAGTGATCGCGCCTCGTGGAGTCTCGCAGGATGCACAAAGATTCTGACCTCGCCGAGGCCGTCGAGAGAAAACGGATGGACCTTGTGGTCGGCGTGACTGGTGAAATGGCAGGGTATGCCATGCTCCTCCAAGAGGCCGCGAATTACGAGGGCCTCCGGGTCTCCCCAGACTCGGCAAAGCTCTACGAGTTCCGATTTATCGTTCACGCTAAAACCCGTGTGCCCCTGATAATCGCGAACTTACTCGGGACTCATTCCCAAGAGATTTTCAGCATTGCGGGAGAGGATCCGCTCCGCGAGAGAGGGTTCCAGATCCAGATGACGCATCTCTCCGACGGCCGCGGCCTGGTCGGTCCAGGGGGAATCAGAGCCGAAGAGGAGGCGCTCAGGGCTGTGTTCGTGGATGATTTCGTCAAAAAGCTCCGGGGAGATATGACCAATGGTGTAGCTGGTGTCGAGGTAGATATCCCGGTCCACCAGAAACCGGATGGCTTTTTCCCACTGCCGGTAACCGCCGAGGTGGGAGGCTATGAGACGCAATGACGGAAATGAGCTGTTGATTTGAGAAATCCTCTCCGGTGAGCTGCGATCGGAATCCGGGAAACTGATGTCGTACCCGGCATGGAAAAGGATGATCAGTCCAGCGCTCTCTATTTCCCGGTAGAAGCCTGCCAGGCTCGGATTATCGACGACAAAGTCCTGGTATTCCGGGTGGAGCTTGATTCCCTTGAACCCCGCCTGAGCGATGAGGGTTATTTCCTCGGCCGCGTCGGGGGAGCGGGGATGAAGGGAGGGGAAGGGAATGAGGCGTGGGCCGGCGATGTGCCGGCACCACTTGAGGATCGATGGGAACTGGTGCGGTTCGGTCGCGATGGAAGAGACAACGGCTGCGGCGATGCCGGCACGGTCCATGGAGGAGAGAAGGGCCGTGATGGTCCCGTCCAAGTGAGCCCGGGTGTCGGCTTGCGCCTCCAATTTGGCCATGGCTTTGGGGGCGAGGAAATCCGGGAAGGCATGAGTGTGCACGTCGATCACTCTCAACGCGGAAAAGTCGCTGTTCGGCATCATCGTGTAATTTTATCATGTTCAGCATTCCAGATGGAAGTCGCGATGATTATTCGTGTGAGTTGTCATTCCGAGGGAGGAGCATCACGAATCTATTACCAACTGTCATCCCGGGCGAGTGGCAACGAGTCGAGGGATCTTGTATTTTTCAGATTCCTCGACGGCGCTCGGAATGACACTGTGAGGGGGGCACGGAATGACAGATGTCCTTCGGAATGGCATAAGTACACGCAATTTTTTACCGAGAACTTCGTAAGGAATTCCGCCGGGCTTGACAAGTCCGTGGTTGGATCATAAAAAGGTGAGGCGATGAAAGGTGTGCGGCGGGTCCTGGGCGCGGCGGCGGCAACTTTTTTCCTGATCACGATCTGTGTGGTGGCGGTGAGGAATTGGGTCGGGGAGGGACTTCTCTCTCAAGCCCGGTCGGCCCAGCGCAGGGGTGACGTCAATGGAGCGACCGACCTCTATCAGCGGGCCCTGGATCTGGGCCGGGAGGATGCCGCGGTCGACCTCGCACGGCTGGCTTTTGGAAAGCGCGACTGGAAAGGGGTGAGGGATTTCGTCTCCAGGGCGGCCGCGATCAACCCCGTGCGCGGGTATCTCAGGATCCTCGAGGCTGACGCGCTGGCTGCCGAAACGGATCAATGGGACGAAACCCGGGTGGAAGTAATACTGGAGGAATGCCGCCGGGCGGTGAAACTCGATCCGACCAACCCCAACATCTGGAAGTCTTACGGTGACATTGCACTCGGGATTTATTCCGGTGTGCTGGAAAGGCGGCCTGCCGACCCGAACACTATACGATACCGCGGAGAGATGGTACAGGCCTATCATCAGGCAATTCGCTTTGATTCCCGGCTCGGTCAAACCATTATAAACCAGGCGGCTGCGGTCTACCCCGATGCCAGGCTCCTTTTGCGGATTTCCGGTTCCGACAATCCCCGGGAAAGGGGTTTCTTCCGGGAGGGAGGGCGAGGAGGAAGGTGAAGGGAAGAGGAAAACCGGTTCTGGTGACCGGCGGTGCCGGCTTTATCGGCAGCAATCTGGTTCACGAGCTCGTGAGGAGAAGAAGGCGGGTCAGGGTGCTGGACGACTTTTCCACCGGCCGTCAGGAAAATCTCCGGGAGGTTCGCGAGAGGATTGAAGTGATCCGGGGCGATATTCGCAAGCCGTCCGTGTGCCGCCGGTCGGTGAAGGACGCCGGGATCGTCTACCACCTTGCGGCCTTGCCGTCAGTGAGTCGTTCCGTAGCTGATCCGGTGGCGTCGCACGAGGTCAATGTCACCGGAACCCTCAATCTCCTCCAGGCGTCCCGGGAGGCCGGCGTCGAGGGCTTCGTGTATTCCTCGTCCTCGTCGGTCTACGGTGACACCCCGACCTTGCCGAAAAAAGAGGGGATGCGTGAGCGGCCTCTCTCGCCGTATGCGGTCAGCAAGCTCGCGGCGGAAAAGTATTGCCGGGTGTACTGTCGGCTCTTCGGATTGCGGACCGTGGCGCTGCGCTACTTCAATGTCTATGGGCCGCGGCAAGACCCGAAATCCCAATACGCGGCGGTGATTCCCAAATTTATCACCCGGATGCTGAGCGGACAGCGGCCGGAGATTTACGGCGACGGGCTCCAGACGAGGGACTTCACCTTCGTCCGGGACGCGGTGGAGGCCAACCTGCTGTCGGCCGCAAACCGGGGGGCGGGCGGCCAGGCGCTGAATATCGGCTCCGGCGCCAGGTCTTCTCTCATCAGTCTGGCAAAGCTTCTCAACCGGCTGGCGGGCACGCGCCTCTCGCCAATTCTGGCAGAACCCCGGCCGGGCGATGTGCGGCATTCGCTCGCGGCCGTGAGCCTGGCGGCAGAGGTTGTCGGTTACCGGCCCCGTTTCTCGCTCGAGGAGGGTCTTCGAGAGACCATCGCGCACTTCAACCGCGGATCATAAT
>JAUVQV010000026.1 GCA_030597995.1 Candidatus Rokuibacteriota bacterium | reverse complement strand
AGGGATCGAAGAAGACTTCCACCGGCAGGCGGCCGACGAACTCCGACTCGAAACCGTAGGCGATAAGGTCTTCGGCCGAGGACTGCTTCAGGTACGACGTGGGCGAGCAGGTTCCCGCCATCTTGGTGGCGCGAAAGCCGATATCGGACCGGGACAGCCGGCGCTTGACAATTTCGTCCAGACTGTTGAAGGCTCCACTCAGGATGAAGAGGATATTGCGGGTGTTTACGGTCTTCCTCTCCCTCTTGCCGGTCCGACGATAGTCCTCGAGGGCCTCCATCTGGGAGACGGCGTCGTGGGCGACTCTCAGGTCGACCTCGGTTTCCTCCATAAGTTTCAGTAGGCCGCGCTGCACACCGGCGCGGGAGACATCCGGGCCGAAGGCGGAGGCCGAGGAGGCGATTTTGTCTATCTCGTCGATGTAGATGATACCGTGTTCGGCATGGCGGATATCCCCCCCCGACTCTCGCACCAGGTCCCGCACCAGATCATCGACGTCCCCGCCGACGTACCCGGTTTCGCTGAACTTGGTGGCGTCTCCCTTCACGAAGGGGATTCCGATCCTCTTCGCGATGAGCTTGATGATGTACGTTTTCCCCACCCCGGTAGGCCCGATCATCAGGATGTTGCTCTTGATATGTCCGACGCTGGAGAAGCGGCTGGAATTCGGGTTGTCCTGCAGAAGTTTGACTCGGTTATAATGGGTGCAGATCTTGGTGGCCAGAATTTCCTTCGCCTGGTCCTGTTTCACGACAAACTGGTTGAGATAGTCTTCAAGCTCCTCTGGCTTGAGATCGAACCTGATTTCGGGGGTCTTCTCTTCCCCTTTTTTCTCCCCACCCGGGGTCGAATCCTCCTCCGGCCGGGCTACCGCGAGTGGGAAGGCGCCGGCAAGCTGCACCTGTTTGCCGAACTTTTTCCCCAGAAATTCCTTCAGTTCCTTTTCGACCTCCTTAGGATCGAGAAACTCTTTATCAGCCATGGTAATCCCCGGACTTTTTGCTCCCTTCCGTTCGCGGAATGGCGTTTTGTGATGTCGCCGTCCTTTTCAATATACGGCGCGGAACTACAAATTCCACCATTTTTTTTCCTTGGCTGATTTTCTCTCGGTGGCGGCGAATGCTCTCAGAATTTCCTTTTGTTCCGCGCTAAGCCGGGTGGGAACCTTGACTTCTACCTGGGCCAGAAGGTTTCCCCGCTGTCTTCCGGCCCTAATCCCCCCTCCCTTGATCTGCAGTATGGTCTTGGGCTGCGTCCCCGGGGGAATAGTCAATTCCCGGTCCCCGTCGAGAGAGGGAATTGCCACCGTGTCGCCCAGGGCGGCCTGGACGATAGAGATCGGGTAACTCAGGTAAAGGTCCAACCCCCGGCGTTGGAAGAACTCGTGCTCTTTGACAGTGATGACGATGAGGAGGTCTCCGGTTGGACCGCCGCCCATGCTGGGCATTCCCTCGTCCCGGAGGCGGAGGACGGACTCCTCCTCTACCCCGGCTGGAATCTCGACTTCGAGGGGTCGCTTCTCCTTGACCTGCCCCGCTCCCCGGCATTTGCGGCAACGCTCGGGGATCACCTGCCCCTCTCCCCGGCAGAGGGGGCAGGTGGAGCTGATGTTTAAGAATCCATGGGATCGGATGACCTGCCCCCGACCGCCGCATTGACGGCAGGCTTCGACCTCCGTTCCCGGCTCGGCCCGGCTTCCCTGGCAGGACGGGCAGACGACAGGACGCTCGATCTCAATAGTTTTCTTTACACCCTTGGCGGCTTCCACGAAGGTGAGTTCCAAAACGTAGCGCAGGTCTGATCCGCGGTGCCAGGCCTGACGCATGCGACCGAAACCGAAAAGATCTCCAAAGATATCGCCGAAGGATGAGAAGATGTCCTCGGAAGAGGTAAAAGGGTGGAAGTCGGTCCCCCTGAGGCCAGCAAAACCGTAAGTGTCATACAGTTCTCTCTTCTGGGGATCGCCGAGAGCTTCATAGGCCTCTGACGCCTCCTTGAAGAGTTTTTCGGCCTCCTTGTCGCCCGGGTTCCGGTCCGGATGGTACTGGAGGGCCCGGGCCCGGTAGGCCTTTTTCACTTCCTCGGGGGTGGCGGTTCGGGGAATACCCAGCACCTCGTAGAAATCATTTTTTGTCCGCTCGCGCACTGTCTCACTCCCTTCAATGCTCCTGTAGCCAGCCGTGAAGTGAGAGGTGCCCGACACGCGATGGGGAATTTACAACCAAATCACGACTGGCCTCAGCGTTCTCTTCTCGAAAAAAATTATATTTTCTCCGTAACAGATTGTCAATGAAAGCTGTAACGCGCAACCTCACACCCTGGTGCGTTCAAGGTATGTGGTCGCTCAGCGGGCAGTATGGGGGGTGTCATCGGCCGGGGAAGGCGAGGGAGACCGGTCATCCAGCCGGGGAAGCAGACTCGTGGAATCTCCCCATTGCCCGGAATTTTCTGTACCTGGCCTCCACCAGCTCCTCCGGGCGGAGCGAGGAGAGCTCGCGGAGATGTCTTCGGATTACCCGCCGGAGAATGTTAGCGGACAACTTGTGATCCCGGTGCGCACCGCCGGGGGGTTCCCGCACCACCTCATCGATGAGGCCGAACTCAAAGGCCTCGCGGGCTCCGAATTTCAGGGTCTCGGCAGCCTCAGGAGCCCGGGAACGCCCATCCCTCCAGAGGAGGGCGGCGCAGGCCTCCGGTGATATCACCGAGTAGATGGTGTGCTCCAGCATGAGCACGCGGTCACCTACCCCGATCGCCAGGGCGCCGCCGCTCCCACCCTCTCCCGTCACGATACAGATGGCCGGCACTCGGAGTCGACACATCTCGTAGATGTTTCGGGCAATGGCCTCGGCCTGCCCCCGTTCCTCCGCCCCAACGCCGGGGTATGCCCCTGGGGTGTCGATGAAAGTCAGGATCGGCTTGTTGAACTTCTCCGCCAAGATCATGGCCCTCTGAGCCTTGCGGTATCCCTCGGGGTGGGGCATGCCAAAATTACGATGAATATTCTCTTTGACATTGCGCCCCTTCTGGTGGCCGATAGCCACCACGGAGCGTCCCTCGAAGCGCGCCAGCAGAGTGACGAGGGCGGGGTCTTCGGAGCATGCTCGATCTCCGTGAATTTCAAGGAAGTTTTCGAACATCAGCGGGGCCAGATCCAGAAAATAGGGCCGGTTGGGATGACGGGCGATCTGGGTTCGTTGCCAGGGGGTGAGGTTTTTGAAAATGTCGCGCTGGAGATGCTTGATTTTTCTTTGGAGCTTCCGCAATTCCTCCTGGTGGGCGCGGCCATCCCCACCGCGGAGCCGGAGCTCCTCGAACTTATGTTCCAGCTCGATTACCGGTTTCTCAAAATCCAGGGAGTTTTCGTTCAATGAGTTATCCTAAATGGATGGCCCCGCTGCCGAGCAGTTGCTCCAGTTCGCGGACCAGACTTTCGGAAGGCTTCACCCGAAGGCCGTTGCCCGCGGTGAGGACGGTTTCGCTGTGATTTGGAATAGTAAAGTGAAGGAAAACCTGGCAACGGCCCACGTTGCTCCTCAAGAGGCTGTGAAGCCCCTCGAGGAGGTCCTTGGTGAGACCGGGCGTGAGGAGCCGAACATGGAGGGAGCTGACAAGTTTCTCTTTGGCTTCGGTGAGGGGGAGGACCTCCTCGGCGATGACCTTGGCGCTGGCCTCGGAAATGTCAACCCGCCCCCGTATCACCAGGGGTGTATCCGCATTGAGGATGGGGGATGCGGCCCGGTACACCTTGGGGAAGACTACCACCTCGACAAACCCGTAGAGGTCCTCCAGGGTGATGAACGCCATGGCCTCCCCTTTTTTGTTGAGGTGATTCTTTGTCGCAGAAATCAGACCTCCGACACGCACGCCACTCCCGTCAGGGAGGTTTCCAAGCTCCCGGCTGGGTGTGGTCAAGCGTCCGAGGTCTTGTTCAAAGCTTGCCAGGGGGTGACCGGTGATGTAAAAGCCCAGAGATTCTTTCTCCAGGGCGAGGAGCTTACTCTCCGGCCATTCCGAACCCTCTGGTATCACCGGCCCCCCCGGTGGGTCGAAGGTGGCAAAGAGGTTAGTCTGCCCCTGGATCCGGTCCCTCTGTAGGGCCTGAGCGGAATCAACCACCCGATCCAGGGAGTGCATCATTTGGGCTCGCCTCTCTCCCAGCGAATCGAAGGCTCCGCACTTGATCAGCCCTTCGATGACCCTCTTGTTTACCTTGCGCAGGTCCGCATGGCGACAAAAGTCGGCCAGGGAAGTGAAAAGTCCGTGGGCAGCGCGAGTGGAGAGGATGGCCTCGACCGCCGCCTCCCCCACATTCTTCACCGCCGCCAGCCCGAAACGAATCTCTCCCCCGACGACATTGAAATCCCGCTCGCTCATGTTTACGTCCGGCGGCAGGACGCGGATTCCAATTTCGCGGCACTCCGCAATGTACTTTACTACCTTGTCGGTGTTCTCCGCCTCGCTGGTGAGGAGGGCGGCCATGAACTCCACCTGATGATGTGCCTTGAGATAGGCGGTCTGGTAGGCGATCATGGCATAGGCGGCGCTGTGGGATTTGTTGAATCCGTACCCGGCGAAGTGCTTCATGAGTTCGAAGACCTCTTCGGCCTTTCGGGGCGGGATCTTGTTTGCCGCCGCCCCCGCAAGGAATTTTTCCTTCTGCCGGGCCATTTCTCCCGGCTTCTTCTTCCCCATCGCCCGGCGAAGGATATCGGCATCCGGCAGGCTGAAACCGGCCAGGGCGCTGGCGATCTGCATCACCTGCTCCTGGTAAAGGATCACCCCGTAGGTGGGCTCCAGAAACTCCTGGAGCTGCGGCAGGAGATACGGGATGGAGCCGCCCCCGTGCCGCCTCTTGATAAAGTCATCCACCATGCCGCTGTTGAGGGGCCCGGGGCGGTAGAGGGCCAGAAGGGCGATCAGGTCCTCGAACTTCTCCGGACGGAGTTTCACCAGCAGGTCCCTCATGCCGGCCGACTCGAGTTGGAAGACTCCAGTGGTCGCCCCACCGGCCAGAAGGCGGTAGGTGTCGGGATCGTCCAGGCTGATAGAGTGCAGGTTGAACGGTTCCTCCCCCTCGGGCTGCCGGCGGTGGATCAGGGCCACGGCGTCATGGAGGACGGTGAGGGTGCGGAGACCGAGGAAGTCGAACTTTACCAGGCCGATCTTCTGGATATCGTCCATGGCATATTGGGTGAGGACTTCCCCCTTGGTGCCGCGGCAGAGGGGAACGTGCCGCGTCAGCGGCTCTTGAGAGATCACCACGCCGGCGGCGTGCGTTGAGGCATGGCGGTTGAGTCCCTCCAGGGCCTGGGAGACCTCTAGGAGGCGCGCCACCTGAGGGTCGCTCTCCCGCAGTTCCCGGAACCGCGGCTCTCTTTCCATTGCCTCCCGCAGGGTGATGCTGGGCACCGGAGGAACCAGCTTGGCGATCTTGTCGACTTCGGCATAGGGCATATTCAAAACACGCCCTACATCCCGGATAACCCCCTTGGCCTGAAGGGTGCCGAAAGTAATGATCTGGGCCACGTTTTCCGGTCCGTACTTCTCCCGGACATAGTCAATAACCTCATCGCGACGGTCCATGTCGAAGTCGATATCTATGTCGGGGAGACTGCTCCGACCGGGGTTGAGAAAGCGCTCGAAAAGAAGCCCGTACGGGAGGGGGTCAATGTCGGTGATCCCCAGTGCGTAGGCCACTAGGCTCCCCGCGACTGAACCCCGCCCCGGCCCGACCGGGATGCCGCTGCGGCGGGCAAAATTCACGAAGTCCCACACCGCGAGAAAGTAGCCCGGAAAGTCCATGCTCTCCACAATCCGCAACTCCTCGTCCAACCGGGACCCATAGACTCGGCGTGTCTCGCCGGCGAGATCCCCGAGGCGGCTGGCGAGCCCCTCTTCAGCCAGCTTACGGAAGTAGCTCTGGACGGTGTAATTTTCGGGGACCGTGAAGTGGGGCAAAAAGACCCGTCCAAATTGCAACTCCACGTTGCAGCGCTCGGCCACGGTCACGGTGTTGGCTATGGCCTCCGGTATTTCTGCGAAAATGTCGGCCATCTCCTGAGGAGAGCGAAAGTAGAACTGGTCCGTGGCGAGGCGCATTCGATCAGGGTCTTGAATAGTCTTGCCGGTCTGAACGCAGAGGAGGATGTCGTGCAGGGGGGCATCCTCACGTCTGAGGTAATGGCAGTCGTTGGTTGCGACCACCGGGATATCCACCTTCCTCCCCAGGGCTATCATTTCTCGGATCCCCCGGTCCTGATCCGGCAAGCCGTTGGACTGGAGTTCCAGAAAGAAATTTCCCGGCCCGAAGATCTCCCGATATTCCCCGCTCGCCCGGACCGCCCCCTTGAAGTCCTTCCGCAACAAATGCTGCAGTAGCTCTCCCTTGAGACAGCCGGAGAGCGCGATCAGGCCTGCGCTGTGCTCACGCAGGAGTTCCTTGTCCACCCGGGGGCGGTAATAGAACCCTTCCAGGTTGGCGGCCGTGGTAAGCCGGATCAGGTTCTGATAACCGGTGTTGTCCCGGGCCAGCAGAGTGAGGTGGCTGGCGATATTCCCGATCCCACCGCTCTTTTCGCGGTGGTCTCCAGGGGCGAGGTAGACCTCGCAGCCAATAAGGGGTTTTATTCCGGCCTTGCTGGCCTGGGAATAGAAATCTACCGCCCCGTACATCCGCCCGTGGTCGGTAATGGCCACGGCCGGCATGCGGTACTCTCGCGCCGCCTCCATAAGGCGGTCGATAAAGATCATCCCGTCCAGGAGGCTGTATTGGGTATGAACGTGAAGATGAACGAAATCAGAGTGTTTGCCGGCCATAGGGATTTCGCTTCAATAATGCATCGGGCTCATCACAGTGCCCTTACATGATATGATGCCCCCCGGGGGAAGTCAAGGAACGGCGGGTTCGGCTCCCGGGCGGTACCTCCGCAGCTGGAGAGTGATCCCTTCCAAAAAGCTCCCATCGGCAACCTCCACGGAGTGGTCCGGTGACCCGAGGTAGAGCCCGTAGGGCTCACGCGGGGCCGGTCTCCCACGGAGATTTGTGCGGGCCGCCAGCCAGTACCTTCCCCCTGAAGGAAGTCGGATGACAAACTTGCCGTCAGCGGCAGTCATGGCTGAAGTGTAATCTGGGATTTTCCTCATATTGTCAGTGGTGTAGGCCAAGGCGAAGGCCCAGGCCATGGGTCGGCCCTCCTCGTCGGTGAGTGTCCCTCGTATCCCGGTGGAAGCAGCGCCGTGAGGACGGAATCGGAAGAACATCGGGTCCCGCAGCCGGGCTAAGTCGAGGTCCACCGTGGCGTACCGTCCCGGCTCGATCCGGACCGGATTGCCGGGATAAATGCTGTAGAGGTCCCCGGAGGTCATCGGACCGCCGCTGCCGCCGCTGGCCCATTTTCTGGCCACCAGGTAATATACACCCTCGACCAGGTCAATGTGGTATGAACCGTCGGCCGAGGAAGGATCGGAGGCGAAGTCTGCCGGCCCCAGCAAGTTCGTTGAGGTGTTCCGATAGACGAAGACGTAAGCCGCTTCAAGAGGCTTGCCGTCGTAATGCAGATCTCCCTTCACCCCCTGCCGGCCCAGCGGCGGAGCAATTCCCGGTTTTTGACGGGCGTGGTGCCCGCAGGACGGGAGGAGTACCAGAACCACGAGTGCCGCGGTCAAGCCGCTAATTCCATGTTGAGGGAACACCATTTTCCTCTTTCCCCATGGCGCTGGAGCCGGTACGATTCTCCCCCGCCGCACTCTCTCGGCGTCAGAGGCGCCATTCTAAGTGCTCCGTTTCATAAATACTATAACGTGTCCTCATGTCAAAACGGAGCACTTCCATTAGGGGCTTTGCCCCTCTGGCGCTTAAGGACGCTCCTTTTCGTCGCGTCCTTGCGCTGTCACCCCGCCGGGGGGCGGCCGCGCCCCCCGACCACCCCCACGGAGTGTGCCATATAACGTTCCATAATACGTCACCGAATTTATGACATGGCACACTAAGGCGCTCTCCGGCGGCTTGTCAACGCATCCGAAATGGGATATCTTT
>JAUVQV010000025.1 GCA_030597995.1 Candidatus Rokuibacteriota bacterium | reverse complement strand
GGCCAGAGGGGGATCGGCATTCCCCCGGTCACCACGCTGGACCGGTCGCTGACGGCGTATTTGAACATAACAAAGACCGGGATCAGGACGATGACCAGCATTACCACGATCCCCCCCAGCCATACTATCTCGCCCCCACCGCGTTTCCTTCGGTGCACCTTGTTCACTAGATCTTCACCAGCGCTCTACGGAGCCATTTCAGGGAGTAAAAAATACACGTCGTGGAGATGATGATCAGCACCAGCAGGACCAGGGCAATGGCGGAGGCTTCATGGGGATCTCTCCATTCGTGATACGCCCTTTCTATCAAAGTGGCCAGCAGGGGATAACTGCCTGCCAGGATGAAGGGAAAGATGAATTCCTTCCAGACCTCGATCGAGCGCAGGACCAGCACCGTAGACAGGGCCGGGGTCAGCAGCGGCAGGGTGATCTTGGAGAAGGTCTGCAGGGCACCGGCCCCCATCGTCTCCGCCGCTTCGTACTGGTCTTTGTCGATCGCCTGAAGCCCGGCGAGGATGATCAGCATCGAGATCGGCATGTCGCGCCACACCTTGCCGAAGATCGACACCATCAGGGCGAAGAAACCGGATCCTCTCCAGTTCACCGGGTAGGAGATCACCTGGAAGGGGAACAGGGAGTGCCGTCCCATCAGGAGGTCGTTTATGTGCCCCCCGGGGAAATCGAACATAATGTAGAGGATTATCGCGGTCACGATGGTGGGAATGGCCAGCGGGAGTATGAACAGGCTCCGCACTATACCCCGTCCCCGGAACTCCCGCACCAGCAGAAAGGCGGCCGCCATGCCTGCGATCAGCTCCAGGGGGGTGGCGACGAGGGTAAACCAGATGGTGCGGACGAGGGCGCCCCTGAATTCCGGATTGTGAGAGAGCTCGATGAAATTGGCGGCCGTTGGGAAGAGCGCACCTTCCGGACTCAGGTGCGTGAGCGCCAATTGCGTGACCTTGAATACAATGATCAGCAAAAAGCCGCCCAGATACAATACTGCCGGGGCCAGGATGAGGATTCCAAAGAGGTGTCTTTTTATGGTTTGGATTTTTCTGAAGCGGTTTTGCCGCTCACCGGGGGTACTTGTTCCCAAGAGCTGTTTTTATTTTCGGAACATACTGACTTTCGAGTCTCTCTTTGATAACGCTCCTCTCGACTCTTCCGTCCGGGCCGTAATTGTTTCCCACAATAATGTCGTACCAGGCCTCCAGATAGATCTTGCCGACCTCGGTATATTCGGGCAGCAGCGGGGGGGTGGTGTCACCGTTGAGCGCGAGCTGCCTCATGGAAATTTCGAAGACCTCCGCCATCCAGCTTTCGACAAACACTTTCTGCAGGTTGTCCAGGATGTCCCGGCGCACCGGCATCATGCCGAAGACTCTGCTCTCCGCCATGTGATTCTCGCTATTCGTGATCCACCTTGCCAGCTCCACGGAGAGTCCGGGATGCGGCGCGGTCCTCGGGATCCCCCACCACCAGCCGACGGTACCCGCCTTCTTGCTTCCCTTCCTCAGCGGGACGCCTTGGGCGTCCAGGTCGAAGGAAACTCCTTCCGGCATTACCGCCACCCCCATGTCGTCCGGAATGGCCAGGAACCCCTGCAGCTCGGGATGGGTGCCGCCGTGGATGAAAAAGCAGTCGATCTGGTGCATCATTGCCAGAAAGACCTTGCCGTCCTTCATGGCGTTCCATATGCCGCCGCCGCTCCAGGGGTCCTGCCACATGCCTTGGTTGTAAAGGCCGTTCTTTTTGTACACCGCCTCCCACATGAACATGTCGATTACCGGGGAGGTCGACATTCTCAGGGCGTCATCGGAGGTCCCCCCCATCTGGAAGATCCGGTCCACCAGCCCCACGACGGTGCCGCCGTATTTCTTGCCCCGGTGCGCCATGCGGGGAAGCTTTATTCCCAGGTACGGCGTGTTCGCCCAATAGTAAGAGACGACGAAGAGGTCGTAGTAATCCCAAAGGTTGGGGTCTTTTTCCAGTTCGTAGCCGGCGGGCAGCCCGTACCCGTTGTCCTCCTTGAGTGCGGCATGGATGTCGGGCTCGAACTTTTTCCATTCTTTCACTGCGTCCCGGACCTTGGACTTGAGGAAGACCATTATCCTGGTCTCCAGCTTGCGGGGCAGGTAGTAGAGCTTCCCGTCGATGGTTCCCAGTGCGATGGCCCGGGCGTCGTACTGCGATTTCAGCTTTTCCAGTTCCGGTGCGCTCATGTGATCGTCGAAGGGGGTCATGAATTCCTGGAGCGACCTCGTCATCTCCAGGGGGGTCTTCACCAGTCCGGTCAGGCGCTGCCTGCTCTCCCGCTCCAGTTTCAGTATCACCTCCAGATCCCAGAACTTGTCGAATGAGGTCACGGTGACCTCGGCGCCGTATTTTTTTTCAAAGGGGGAGACGATATGTTCCCGGAACCACTTGTCCTGCATCGCCATCATCCTGATAACGAGGTTGAAGCCCTTCTTCTCCGCCGCCGCCGCCACTCCGAAGAGGCACAGTAGCGAAAAGAAACCCGCCAGACATGCGGCAACGATCTTCCCGGATAAGTTCATGGTGTCACACCCCCCTCATCAAATTTTTTGTTTTTGCTGAAAAAACATTTCCGTGCAACGTGACCGCCTGACATGTCACAGGATTTTCCTTTTTCCAGGATTCAGGCGGGGACCTCCTGAACACCCCCTCCACTCGGGGATGAAGTTTTTTTACCCCCTGCCCGGGTCCTTGTCAAGTCCCGTCCAATGTCTGTACGACAAGGTGCAGCGGAAGGTCCAGCCGCCTCGGTTACCCTTTCCGTAGGAAGGCTTGGGCCCAGACGAGGGCTCTGGAAAGGTCACGGAAGTGGCCGAGGTCCTGGGCCTGTTTGGCGGCCCGGAGCAGCTTTCCGAGGGCCGGGCCCCCGGCCAGCTCCAGAACCTCCGGCGCCGCCCGGCCGGTCAGGATCGGCGGGCGAAGAAAAATCTTCTCGTGCCGGCGGTACCGGGCAAAGAGCGTGCCGGCGGCCTCCGTCCTGGCCGAGGCGGGAGTCAGTGATGTCGAACCGAGGATGACGGCCTCGGCCGCGGCGCTGCCGGCGGTGTGGAAGAGGCCGAGAAAATCCCCCCTGCCCACCGTGGACGGTAGGCGGTACCATCTCCTCGGGAGGTCCGCTGTCAGGCTTCGGGTGAGGGTCAGCGCCGCCCCTTTCCCGAGTTTCAGCCGGCGGCAGAGGAGCTTTGCCCTGGGTTCCCCGCCGGCATCCCGGAGGAGGGCCGCCAGCCTCAGGATGCCGCGGCGGTTGACGCCGTATTCCAAAGAGGTATCCAACGACTGTCGCAGCCGGCCGCGAGGCGCGAGTCCGTCGACCACTGCACCTGTCCCCGAGAAACGCGGGAGATGCACCCGGGAGGTTTTGTGAAAAGGGCTGCCGAGGAAGTCGAGAAGTCCCAGCTTGAGGATAGCGGTCACGCCCCGGACGGCTCCCGGCCCCTGGAGGATCCGGAAGAGCTCATCGCGTATCCTCTCGGAAGACACCCGCCGGAGCCCCGGGCGGGAACGGGCTATGAGGGTGCGTGTGGCCGGATCCGGGCGCAGGCCGAGCTCTGCTGCGAGGCGGATGCCCCGTAATGCCCGCAGGGGGTCGTCCCGGAGGCTCCGTGGAGAGCAGACGCGGAGCCTCCTTCTGCGGAGATCGGCGAGTCCGCCGGTGGGGTCGAGCACCTTACGCCGCTCTCCGGATGCCGACAGATTCAGCGCCAGGGCATTGACGGTGAAGTCGCGGAGACGGAGATCCTCCTCGATGCCTTTGGCCCGAAGGCGGGTGATGTCCAGGTGTGTGAACGCGACCCCTGAAGGGAAGACCAGACGGTAGGTGAGTCGCTCGGGGTACAGGAGAAAGTATGTTTCTCCGCGCGAGAGCTGCAGACCGTGCAGGAGGGTTTTCGGGTTGGAGACCGGGAGATCGAGCTCGGCCCCGGGGAGCCGCCGCAACAGATAGTCCCGGAGGTGCCCGCCGGAAAGAAAGGCCTCCTGGCGGCTGGCCGCCGCCGCCGCCCGGATTCTCGCCAGCAGGGGAAGTCGCAAGAGGCCATCGAGGGCCGGGAAATCTGGCTGCATCATTTCAGGCTATGCGGGCGGCGGGCGCTTGTCAACGCCCCGGAAGATTGACCTTTTTCCCGGCTTTGCTATCATGGTGCCGCTGGGGGGAATGTGCGTACGGAAGACCGAGAGCAGGACGTGTCAGAAACCGTTGAGAGCTTGAACCCGCTCTTTCAGATAGTACACCAAAAGACCGGCCTTGATCTAAAGCCCTACAAAGATAAATTTCTCCGTCGTCGCCTGGCGGTCCGGCTCAGAGCCACCCGCTACCGCCGTCTGGCCGATTACCTGGCATATCTGGAGCGGGAACACGATGAAATGGATAAATTGATGTTCTGCTTTACCATACATGTCAGCACTTTCTATCGTAACCCGTCCACCTTTCAGGCTATCACCGAGCGGGTGTTTCCCGAGTTCTTCTCCGGTTCGTCCTCTGACCGGTTCAAATTCTGGAGTGTGGGCTGTGCACGGGGAGAGGAACCCTATTCCCTGGCAATCGCCCTCAGCGAATTTCTGGGCAGTGACCTGAGCAGCTATGAGATACAGATCCAGGGGACGGATGTTGACGAGCGGGTGTTGAAAGAGGCCAAGGCCGGGGAGTTCCGTCCGGGTCAGTTGGCGGATCTCGATCCCGCCCTCACCGCGAAGTACTTCGTCGGGAACGGCCGGTATAAGCTGGTTCCGGCGATAAAGAACATGGTCCGGTTCCATCGCCGGGATGTGCTGCTGGATTTCCACGGAGGAGATTCCGATTTCATCCTCTGCCGCAATCTTATGATATATCTCGAGAGAGATTCCCAGGAAGTGATTCTGGAACGGTTTCACCGTGCCCTGCGACCCGGTGGTTTTCTTGTCCTCGGCCGGGCCGAGGTTATGGTGGGGCCGATACGGGAGGTGTTCGATGTGGTCGACGCCAAAGAGAGGATTTACCGTAAAACCCACTGACGGCTATCGGGATCCCTCGATTGGTGCAGGGGGGTTGCCCGGTGACGCGCAGATTTGGATGCTATGCGCAGCGCCTGATTGGACTGGGCAAGGGAGAAAAGGATGAGGGTCAAACTGATCATAAGTTTTACGCTCGTAGTGTTGGTGGTGGTCCTGGTAAACATCGTCTTCTTCAGCGTAATCCACAACCAGTTCGATCGGCTTTTGCTCTCCTTGGGGAGTGGACTGGCTATCGGGATGGGACTCGGGTACCTCATCGCACACACCATGACCTCCAGGATCTCACGTCTGGCTGCGGCTGCGAATGAGATCGCTGCCGGGGACTTGACCAAGGACATGGATTTCTCGGGAGACAAGGAGATAGTCGAGCTGGCGCAGGCCTTTCAGAAGATGCTCGAGGCATTGAGACAGATGGTCGGTCAGTTCCAGAAGAGCGCGAACACTCTGGGCAACTCTGCCCAGGGATTCTCGGGCTCGGCCCAGCAGATGAGCGCCGCGAGCGAGGAAATCGCCTCTGCGAACGAGCATATCGCCAAGAGTGCGGAACTCCAGGTAGAGTGTGTGACCAAGGCCGCGACCCAAATAAGGGAAAGCGCCAGCTCCACAGAGAGGATTGCCCAGCGTGCCCATGAGGTGTCGGATTCCAGCAATACGGCCGGGAAAACCGCCAGAAGCGGCGGTGAAGCCGCCGCCGCCGCCCTGGCAAAGATGCGCGAGGTTTTCCAGACTGTCGAGAGTTCGATCACAATGGTGAAAGGTTTTAGCGAACGGACACAACGAATAGGAAAGATTGTCGAAGTCATTACGGGGATCTCCCAGCAGACTAATCTGTTGGCTCTGAACGCCACAATAGAAGCGGCCCGTGCCGGGGAGTACGGGCGGGGATTCGCCGTCGTCGCTGATGAGATCCGCCAGCTTTCGGAAAAGACTCACAAGTCCGCGGAGGAAATAGTTGCTCTCGTCGGGGCAATCGGGGAGGAAAGCAAGCAGGTCATCACCTCGATGGGTGCCGGGAACCTGGAAATCAAGGAAGGTCGAGAGGTAATCGACACGGTCCGGGCATCGCTCGACGACATTATCGCCGCCACCGTCGAGGCGGCAAAAGGGGTGCAGGAGATTTCAGCGTTGGCTGAAGTTCAGAACAGCGGCGGGGAAGAAATGGTCAAGACCACGGATGAGATCTCGCGGATCGCCGAGAACAACGCCGCCGCCACCCAGGAGGCCTCGGCCGCCACCGAGGAGATGACGGCTTCGATGGAGCAGATGGCCGCCTCGGCCCAGGACCTTTCACAGCTCGCGGAAAACTTGCGTCAGTCGGTGTCCGGTTTCACCGTCAAGGAACAAAGAGGCTCCTGATGCCGCAAAAGACCAAAGATCGAGTGCTGGAAGAAGAGACCCGCCTGCTCTTTTTTATGAGCGGGGGGGAGCGGTTCGCCCTCGATATCGCCTATGTCAAGGAGATTGTGGTGAACCAGGTGGTTACTCCGGTGCCCCTGACTCCCCCGAGCGTCGTTGGGGTGGTGAATCACCGCGGGAAAATCTTCACCATCATGAGTTTCGCCCGCCTGGTGGGGATGGATGAGGCCGCCGGCGCGAACCAGGCGGTTTTCCTGCATCTGCCGGACATGTCAGTCGGCATTATGGTGGCGACAATCGAGGGAATCAAGGGAGTTTCACGACGGATTCTGGCACGAGCGGAGATGGGAAAGGCGACGGGAGAACATTCTCACCTCCTGCAGGGCATTTTCGATCTCAAGGGACGAGTGGTGCACCTGGTTGATGCTGAAGAGCTGGTCGACACCATCTACCGACTCCCTGATTTGGGGCAGGTCGAAGCAGCTGAAAAGGGCCTCGTGGGTTAGCCGGTCTAAAGGAGATACAGGTATGGGAGCCAAGGTCTTGATTGTGGATGACGCCCTCTTCATGAGGAATATGTTGCGAAATATTTTTGCCGAGAGTGGTTTTGATGTAATCGGCGAAGCCCAGAACGGCAACGAGGCCGTGGAAAAATTCAGGGAGCTTTCCCCTGATTTGATCACTATGGATATCGTGATGCCTGAAATGAACGGCATCGATGCCTTGAAACAGATCATGACCGTCGACGCCGGGGCCAAGGTGGTGATCTGCAGCGCCCTGGGTCAGGAGTCGCTCATTATCGAAGCCTTGGAGGCGGGTGCCCGAGACTTCATCGTCAAGCCCTTCAAACCGGCCAAGGTGGTTGAAGTTGCCCAGAAGGTCCTCGGCAGTGCATAGTTTTCGCAAAAAGAGAAGGTATGCCGTCAGATGGATGTAAGCAAATATCGCCAGCTCTTTTTGGACGAGTGCCGGGAACATCTCCAGGGGTTGAACCGGGAGCTCCTCCGTTTGGAGCGCGAGCAGGAGAGCTACCAGGGGATTGACACTCTTTTCCGGGAGGCCCACTCCATCAAGGGCATGTCGGGGTCGATGAATTATGAACCCATGGTCTCCCTGAGCCACGCTATGGAGGATGTGCTCGATGGGATTCGAAAGAAGAGCGTTCAGGCGCAGCCCGAGCTGATGTCCCTTCTGTACAAATGCGTCGACACTCTCGAAAACCTTACCGATGAAGTGGAGGATAAGGGAGAGCCCACTCTGGAGGTGCAGGATCTGGTCGCGCGCCTGCGGAGCCTTGCCGGGGTGGCCCCTCCCGCCTCGGAGGAATCGCAGCCGGGGCCGGCCGCGTCGGAGCCGGACACCCTGACCGAGGCCGAGTTGCCAGAGGTCGACCTGGCCGAGTTCGAGGCGGAGAGACCGGGTGAAACGGAGAGGATCCCGGAAGCGGTAGTGGTGGAAGAAGAGGCCGCACCTGAGAGCTTCGTGGCCGCCAGGGGAGCGATTTTTCAGCTGAAGCCCGAGAAGCTGGAGATGGTCCGGGAGTGTTTGGAAAAAGGGCTGACGCCCTATGCCTGCCAGGTACGGATTGCCAGAGACTCTCCGGCTCTGGCGGCTCGGAACTTCGTGGTCCTCGGCCGCCTGTCCAAGATAGGCGTTCTGATCCAATCTGTTCCTACACTGGAAGAAGTTCGTGCGGGGGACAGCCGCGAAGTGGTGGAGGCGCTGTTGATGACCGAGAGTCTGGAGAAAGATCTGCAGGGTC
>JAUVQV010000232.1 GCA_030597995.1 Candidatus Rokuibacteriota bacterium | reverse complement strand
GACCACTTCGGAGTGAAACCCCTGCACTACTTCGCCGGGGAGCAGTCTCTTCTCTTCGCCTCGGAGATCAAGGCCCTCCTCGCCGCCGGGGTCAGGCCGCGGCTGAACCAGGCGGCCTTGCACGTCTGTCTGAACCTGCGATACGTCCCCGGGAACGAAACGCTCTTCGAAGGCATCAAGCGACTCCCGGCGGCCCACTTCGCCTGGGTCGAGGGGGGAAAATTGTACGGGCTTCGTCGGTATTATGAATTGCCGTCCGGGAGCGAGGCCGAGAGCGGCGACCGACGCGCGCTCCAGGAAGAGGTCCGGAACTCGTTCTACCGGGCGGTGGAGCGGCAGCTCTTAAGCGATGTCCCCCTCGGCATAGCGCTCTCAGGGGGGCTGGACTCCAGCATGATCGTGGCCGCCGCGGCCGAGGCTTTTGCCCACAGCGCGGGGCTCCGTGTCGCGGACCGGGTTCTGAGAACTTTCACCCTGGGGTTTCACGAGCCGACGGATGAAAATGAGGACGCGGCCCTGGTGGCTGATCACTTCAAGACCCGTCATCACGACACCCGCCTTCCAGCTGATCCCCTCCGGAGCGCCCGCGAGGTGATCCGGGCGGTCGAAGAGCCGAAAATCAACATCCTTCAGGGCTACGCCCTCTCCCGTTTCGTCCAGCCGCAAGTCAAGGTGCTCTTCAACGGACTCGGCGGGGACGAGCTCTTCGCGGGATACGACATCCACCGCTACTGCAACACTCTGGGGCGGCTGCACCGGCTTGTTCCCGGCCCCGTGCAGCGCCGCCTTCTGCGGCCGGTCAGCAGTGGACTCTGGGGACTCCAGTTCCGGAGTGGGATAGTAAAACACGAACTGTACCGCATCGGGGCGCAGATTGCCCTCTCTGTCGGGGACCGGACGCAGTTTTACTGCCGCTTGAGGAACGCCTGGGATTTCGACTCTGCCATGTATGCCCGGGTCTATTCCCGCCCTGAGAGTTTCAGAGAGCTCCCCGCGACCCGCTCTTACTTCCACTCCTTCTTCGAGGGCCATGGCCGCTTCCTGGACCAGGTGCTGCGGGCGGAGTTTGAGACGAAGATGGTGAATGATTTCCTGCTGAACGAGGACCGGGTGACCAGTGCCCACGGGGTGGAAGGGCGGGTGCCTTTTCTCGATCGGGACCTGGTGGAACTGGCGTTTCGCATTCCGACCTCCTGGAAGATGTCCGGACCGGAGACCAAGTTCTTCTGGAAGCAGAGCGTCGGAAATGTCCTGCCACGGCGGATCCTGGAGAAAAAGAAACAGGGCTTCACCTTCAGTTCCTACCACCAGTGGCAAAAGGACCTCCGCACGGCGGTGGAACGCGAGCTGACTCCGGAGTGGTGCGCCGACGCGAGCCTCTTCAATCACAATTTCGTGAGGACTCTCCTTTCGTACCCGGCCCACCCGAATCTGCGCTGGCACTACTTCATGGCCTGGATGATGCTGGGAGTCAAGGAGTGGCTGGATGAGTTCCACGTCGAAGTGTGAGCCACGGGAGGCCTTGAGCTGCCTGCTTGAGGTCCTGGAATGGTCAAAGAAACGGGACTACCGGGGGCACTCCAAACACGATGCCCTGAACAGTCCTCTGCTTCAGGCCCTGACGTTCGACAGGCGCCTTCTCCGGCTCATTGCGACGCAGGCCGTGATGCGGTTTCCCGTGAATGTGCGGCCGCTGGTCGGGGTCCCCAGGCTCCGCAACCCCAAGGGCATCGGCCTTTTCGCGCACGCCTCTCTGGACCTGGCCGAATACCTTCGGCTCACCCCGGCAGCCGCAGCGACCACATCACACGAAACCTGTGTCGAAGAGGCGGCCGGGCTCCTGACATGGCTGGTCGGCCACTCCTCTCCTGAAGCCGGGCCGTCGGCCGCGGTCCTGGAAGAGTTCGGCTCCAGGGTCGAGAAGCGGGAGGCGGCCGATGCTCGGTCTAAGTCCGGTTCGTTGGCCGGGCTGGGCTGGGGTTACCACTATCCCTGGCAGGATGTCGGTTTTTTCCAGCCCCGGCATTTTCCTAACCGTGTCGTTTCGTCCTGGATCGGCCTGGCATACATACGGGCCTATGAAGTGACCGGCGACATGAAGTTTCTCCACGCCGCCCGGGAAGTCGCGGATTTTCTTTTGAGGAACCCACGGAGGCTGGTCGACAGCCGGACCCAACTCTGCCTGAGCTACGTCCCGATCGAAGACATCACCTGGGCGGTGATGGACGTCAGCGCTCTGGTTTCCGCCTTTTGTACGCGGCTGTCGCACCATGTCTCCAAGGCCTTCACCGATGAACCGGTATTTTTATCGGAGGCGCGGCGCCTGATGCATTTCGTCGTCGACAAGCAGACGGACTACGGTGCCTGGTATTACACCTGGCCGCCGGGGGAGAGCCGCATCAGGCACGACAACTACCACACCGGCATCATCCTCGACTGTCTGGCGGACTACATGAAGTACAGCGGCGACCATGCCTTCAGAGAAAATTACCGCCGGGGGCTGGAGTTTTACCGCGCGCACCTCTTTCTGGAGAACGGCGCCCCGCGCTGGATGAGCGACCGGACATTCCCGCACGATGTCCACGGGGCCGCCGCCGGCATCCTGGCCTTCACCCGCGCCGGCCGGTACTTCGCTCATGATGACCCCGCTGCCGGAGGAGAGGCCGCCCCGTGGTTCGATTTCGCCGGCCGCGTCATGCAGTGGAGCCTGGCCCACCTCTACGACCACCGCGGTTACTTCATCTACCAGCAGGGCCGGTTGCTGACCAAACGCTACTGCCTCATGCGGTGGGGGAACGCCTGG
>JAUVQV010000156.1 GCA_030597995.1 Candidatus Rokuibacteriota bacterium | reverse complement strand
GCGGCGGCGGTGGAAATGTTGAAGGAGCCGGAGCGGTCCCCCCCTGTCCCGCAGGTGTCGACCAGCATCCCCTCGGGTGCGGTGATCCGGGTGACCTTCTTGCGCAACAGACGGGCGCAACCGGCGATCTCATCCACCGTCTCTCCCTTGAGCCGCAGAGCGGTCAGGAAGGCCGCGATCTGGGCCGGGGTGGCCTCCCCGTTCATGATGCTCCGCATCATATCCTCGGCCTCTTTCTGCGTCAGGTCCTCTCCGGAGACCACCTTGTTGATTCCGTCTTTCACCCGGAGGCTGGTCTCCTCCCCCGAGAGAAAGTTGGCGAGGATTCTCTTCCCGCTCGGGGTGAGGATGGACTCGGGGTGGAACTGCACCCCCTCGATCCGGAACTGCCGGTGGCGCAGACCCATGATCTCGCCGTCGGTGGTGGTGGCGCTGATTTCCAGGCAGTCGGGCACCGAGGCCGGATCCACCACCAGGGAGTGGTAGCGGCCCGCCTCGAAGGGGGATTCCAGCCCGGAGAAGACGGTTCGCCCGTCGTGACTCACCATAGAGGTCTTCCCGTGCATGAGATGTTCGGCCCGAACAACCTTCCCCCCGAAGGCCTGGGCGATGCACTGCATGCCGAGGCAGACTCCCAGGATTGGTGTCTCTCCGGCCAGGGCGCGGATCAACTCCAGGCAGATGCCGGCCTGATCGGGGACCCCGGGTCCGGGGGAGATGACGATGAAGTCCGGCCGAAGTTCGCGGACGGTGTCCAGCCCCAGGGCATCATTACGGTAGACTTGGACTTTTTGCCCCAATTCCTCCAGATATTGAAAGAGGTTGTAGCTGAAAGAATCGTAGTTGTCGATGAGCAGGATCATTGTCATCACCCCCCTTGGGCCATCTCGACCGCCCGGAACAGGGCCGAGGCCTTGTGGCGGCACTCCTGGTACTCCCGCTCCGGCGAAGAGTCGGCGACGATCCCGGCGCCGGCCTGAACGTATGCCCGGCCTTCCCGGGCCAGGATAGTCCGGATGGTGATTGCGGAGTCGAAGTTCCCGGAGTAATCGAAATATCCCACCATCCCGGCGTACACCCCCCGCCGCTGGGCTTCCAGCTCCTCGATGATCTCCATCGCCCGCACCTTGGGGGCGCCGCTCACCGTCCCGGCCGGAAAGGTCGCCCGGACGAGATCGAACGCCGTCCGGTCGGGTTTGAGCCGCCCCCTGACCGTTGAGACCAGGTGCATGACGTGGGAATAGCGGTCGACCTTCTGGTATTCCGGGATAGTGATCGTCCCCGGTTCGCAGACCCGCCCCAGGTCGTTCCGCCCGAGGTCCACCAGCATCACGTGCTCGGCCTTCTCTTTCTCGTCGGCGCGAAGATCCTTCTCCAAGCGGAGGTCTTCTCCAGGATTGCTCCCGCGGGGCCGGGTACCGGCGATCGGACGGAGACGGGCCTCGGAGCCGAACTTCTTCACCATCAGCTCCGGGGAGGACCCGACGAGATGAAAATCGTCGAACTTGAGGCAGAACATGTAGGGAGAGGGATTGAGCACCCGCAGGGCCCGGTAGACCTGGAAAGGATCCGCGTAGAGCGGAGCCTCGAAGCGGAGGGAGAGCACCGCCTGGAGGATATCCCCGGCACGGATATACTCCAGGGCCTGCTCCACCATCTTTGAGAAGCGGGCCTGCGAGACCCGGCTCCGGAAGGAGCGGGCCCCCGTCCCCGCAAGGTAGGAGACGGCATCCTGGGGTACCGGTCGTTTCAGGGACTCGATGGTGGAGCTGACCGCAGCCACCGCCTTGCGGTATGCCTCGTCCGGGTTGCCGGCGACCTCAGCCAGAGATATTATAGTTATCTTGTGGGTCTGTCGGTCGAAAACGACCACGGTGTCGGTCAGCATGAAATACATCTCCGGGAGTCCGAGGTCGTCTGGCAGGTTCTCCGGGAGACGCTCGAAGTGTCGGACGGCGTCGTAGGAGAGGTACCCCACCGCCCCGCCGGTAAAGGGCGGGAGACGGTCGTCCGGGACGAAACGGTGGCGGGAGATCTCCTCCTCCAGAAGCGCGAGCGGGTCGGAGGCCTCGCCTCCCTGCCAGCCGCCCTCCCGGAAAAACTCTCCCCGCTTCCCATGGGCCCTGAAAATGGTTCGCGGGCGGGAGCCCAGGAACGAATACCGGCCTTGGCCGGATTCCCCCTCCACACTTTCGAGGAGGAAGGAGTAGGGGTGGGAGTTGAGTTTTAAATAGGCCGAGACCGGCGTTTCCAGATCGGCCATGATCTCGGCCGCGACCGGGATCAGGTTCCCCTCCCGACACTTTTTCTTGAACTCCTCCTTGGTGGGGAAAAACATTTCTCCTCTCTCCTTCTTGGCCGACAGGATAAAAAGGCCTTGAGAACGCCGGTCCAGTCAGCGGCTGCGGCCGAGAACAGAAAAGCCGCGGCACCGGCCTCTTTCGGCCCCCCGCGGCTTTGTGATTCGTGCGTTATACTCTCACACTGCGGGCCGGCCTCATCCGCACCACCGGAACCAGCCCCAGCACTCACCTCTCGGCATATAGCGGCAACCGCATCTTTCCATTGCGAAAAACACGCTACAAGATCTCCGGGAGCCTGTCAATAACAATCTGGCTCTATGCGAAAAAGTGTGGAGTCAAAGAGTGTTCTTATCCCGGCCGAAAGATCGCGAGGCAACTCCTTGTTGTGCCCATTCTGAGCGCAGTCGAGGAATCTGAAAGATCCCAGATCCCTCGACTCGTGTTCACTCCCGGGATGACAAGAAGAGGGTTTTGAATTCACTCGCTCGGGATGACCTTGGAGGATATGCATATTGGAGAGTGAATCATTGATTCTGGTCAGAGACCGGGCGGGTGCTCGAGCGTGTCGAGCTTGCTCTGGATATTGTCTTTTATCCAGTGAGCGTCCAGCCACTCAATCGGGTTGACGAACTCACCACTCACCAGGACGGAGAAGTGCAAATGGTCTCCACCGGCCAGACCGGTCTGACCGCTCGTCCCCAGCTTCTGACCCCTCTCCACCCGATCCTCCACGGCGGCTACGATACTGCTCAAATGGGAGTATAACGAGAATAAGCCTTGGCCGTGGTCCAGGAGCACGGTCTGGCCGTAGATGCCAAGATCCCCGGCAAAGGTGACAATCCCGGCGTTCGCGGCCGGGACACTGGCGCCGGCGGTGGATGCCAGATCCAGGCCGAGGTGAACTTGCGTATCAATTACCTTGCCTTGATAGATGTAGGTGCGCCGGACGGCGTAAGGGGACATGCTCTTCGTGTTCTTCATCTGCAGGAAAGGGCCGCTCCAGAGGCGCTCCGGAAAGCTGTCGGCACAAAGCTCCCGGAGCTTCTGGTGATTCCTCGCTCGCCAGGTGCGGTTCACCGTCAAGTAGGCCTGGATCAAATCTGAACTGAGGGTGGGGTCGGCGGCCTGGAACTCCGGGAGTTTGGACTTCAGAAACCGCTCGCTGACCACCACGGTGTCGCGGCGGAACTTTTTGGTGAGGATGCGGGTCGGAAAGCTCCGCCGGGCCACGTTCCCTGCCTGGTCTTTGGCCATGAGGGAGAGGCTGACTCCGGGCTTGGCGTCATGGGGAAAGGCGAAGTAGGCCATGTAGGCGGTGGGTCCGCCGGTCTTCTCGGGAGAAGCCGGGAAGAAAAGGTCGCCGATTTCCACACCCGCGGATTCCGGCTCCTCGCTCACGCGAAACACGACCAGACCGGTTCCTCCCTGGTTCACGTTGTGTGCGGTGCTCAGGAGGTCGATCCGGGGTGGCACAGTGTCGACCATCACCGGAAACTCACGGAAGACGCTGTTCCCCTTTAAGCCCCACAGAGAGTTGTCCTGGGCAGCCACGATTAAGGTCGCCATGCCGTCGTGGAGTGAGAGGGCCTTGGTATCGAGGACGAGACGTATTTCCCGCCGCCGCTTGCCTCCCCGGGCCCTCCATCCCCCT
>JAUVQV010000161.1 GCA_030597995.1 Candidatus Rokuibacteriota bacterium | reverse complement strand
TACCAAAGGGTTCTCACGAGTTTTTGCTTCGAGCGCTTCCTCCACCGTCTTGGAGTCTCGGGTGTCCGTGACCGTTTTGTGCTCAAGGGAGCGATGCTGCTGCGCCTGTGGTCGGACCGCCCCTACCGCGCCACGCGCGACCTGGACCTTCTGCGCCGGGGTGAGGGAACGTTCGAAGCCATTCTCGCCGACATCAGGACAATCTGCGCCACGCCGGTCGAGCCGGATGCCGTGCTGCTCCAGGCTGACGGCTGCGGGATCGAGGCGATTCGCGCTGAGGACGAGTACGCCGGCACGCGGGTGACGCTGCCTGCTCAATGCGGCACGGCGCGCATGAAGCTGCAGATCGACCTGGGTGTCGGCGATGCCCTCTGGCCCGCGCCGCGCCGCTGCGCCTACCCGGTGCTGCTCGATTTTCCCGTTCCCAAGGTGCTTGCTTATCCGCCGGAGGTGGTGGTCGCGGAGAAGCTCGAAGCAATGATTGTCCTCGGCGATCGCAACAGCCGCATCAAGGACTTCTTCGATCTACATCATCTGGCCGTCCGCTTCGATTTCAACCGGGTCATACTGGCGGAAGCGGTCCGGAGAACCCTCGCGAGCCGCCGCACGCCGATACCCGCCGAGGCCCCCATCGGGCTGACGCCCGAGTACTGGAAAAATCCCTCCCGTCCGGCGCAGGTGAGGGCCTTCGCGCGTCGCGCCGGATTGGCCGTGCCGGACACCCCCGGCGCCGAGTTCGCGGGGCTGCTCGGTTCATTCCTGCTGCCGATTCTCGACGATCTCCGCCGCGGAAAACGGCATAAAGGGATATGGCCCGCCGGAGGGCCTTGGCAGTCCGCGGAATACGATGACGAAAGGGGTGAAGGAGATGTCTGAGGAAAATTCCGCCACAGTAATTTCGTCCTAATACTGGAAAAGGGAAGTTCGAGTTTAAATTAATACTTTATGCAGATATGGTTCAAGCGAGATTCTCACCGGGGAATGCTCGATAACCCGATCTGCCAATCGACTTCGGTGACAGTTTTCATGTGATTTCTCGAAGCAAAGCAGACAAACCCTCTGGTTCTGTTCTATTAAGCTGCGCAATGTGATGAGGGCCTCTCCCTGCCCGTCGAGGTAAAGTTCATAGGCCGAAAAAAACGCTTCGTAATCCCCATCGAGGTAAAGTCGTTTCCTGATTTTCCTTGGGGAGCCCAGGTCCCTTAAATGAATATAATCCATACCTTTTTTGGTTACGGCCTGCGACAGGGCGGTTTTCGAAAATCCTTTCTTGCGACTGATTGGGACTTCTCGCACGTCCACCACAACTTTGACCTTTTTTGCATCCAATGCCTCCAAGAAAGTGGGAAGATCGAGACCTTCGTAACCCATTGTCAAGAGTGTTGGTTTCATAATCCTCGGTCTCCTTAAAATATATGGATGCGCCTCTCCCCGCGTTCTCATTTCTATCTTTATGGCTCAGATCTGTCAAGAAGATTGGATGCGGCATGGCCATGGTTAAGGAATCATCCGGCGGTCTCCCGGAATGTGGAGCCGCTACTGTCTGGTCTTATCCCCCTTCGAAGGCCGACCAGATCCCCTTCAGAGCCCTGCGGCTTACCGGCAGCACCCTGTTGACCGGGGAGGAGAGCTTCAGCTCCCAGTCCCTCCCCTTGCTCCGCCTTCTGATCTCGCGCACACGGCGGAGGTTTACCAGGTAGTCGCGGTGCACGCGCACGAACCCGAACGGTCGGAGCGCCCGTGCCAGCTCTCCGGCGAGGCGGACGTCGAAAAGAGGGCGCGCCCCCCGCAGACGAACCCTGGAGCCGCCCTCCACCGCCTCAATGAAATAGATATCCCCGGGGTCAACACTCCGCCGTATTCCTCTCTCGAGATGGATCGGGATCCGGTCTCTGATCTTTCCCATCATACCCTCCCTGCGATTTGTGTCATTTAGCGTGTAAACAGTACATTAAGGGCGGTGAGGTGTCCATATACCGTGTAAGCCGTCAAGGAGGACATGATATGAGGAAAAAGCCGGTCAAGGCCGTCCATTGGAGGGTCTACTTCACCCGTATCTGGCCCCCCGGCGAAACGTTTCGGAATGTGCCCTTGCGAGAGGTGGGAATACCGGAGAGATTAAAAGTCCCTTTTCGCTTGTCTGCGCGTGGGTCCCTCTCCGCATGATCTGCTCTCCTCTCCGGGCAACACCCCGCAACGCAATGTCACAATGCACACAGAGTCTATGTATCTCCCGTTAGAGACCTGTCAGGGCGGCTCCGTCAGAGCTCCAGGTTTTCCCGGGACGCCATTTTGAGCGCCTGGCGGACAAACAGTGACTGAACGGAGCGGGCCGCCATCAGCCGGTCCAGCGGTGGCAGGTTGAAGAGCGTGCCGAGGACCCGGTTCATGACCGCAGAACCCATGCTCTCACCGGCATCGAAGAGGAGGTGGTGCAGACGTCCTTTTTCAATGGCGACCCGCACCACCTGTTCCATAGTGGTTTCTGGCACGGCCCGCTGCATGTCCCGCCTGTCCATGGTGATGACCTTCCGGCTGCATGTCAGCGAGCAGACACCGCACCCGATGCACACCCCTATGTTCACCTCTGGCCGGAGTTCCGTTTTCCGGTTCCCCACATGCCTGACAGGTTTCATGGTAATTGCGGCTATCGGACAGGAACGCGAGCACTTTGCGCAGCCCTTGCACCGCTCCCTGTCGAAGGAGGGCAGGCAGCCGCTGGGATTTACTCCTCTCAGGCCGTGCCTGCTGATACTCGTGAGCTGGCCGCAGCAGCAGCCGCAGCAGTTGCAAAGCCAGGTCGGGCGGTTCTGCACATTATCGACGATCTGCACCAGCCTCCGCTCCTTCGATTCCTGAAGGATGTCAATGGCCCGGACCCTGTCTATGGGCGTCCCGAAGTTCCTTCGCATCACGAAATCCGCCCCCGTGTTCAGGGACATGCAGATCTCCTGGGGCGCGTCGCAGTCCTCCCCGACGTGCGCGGCTTTATGCCGACAGTAGCAGAGGGAGAGGGAGATCTTTTCCGCCTCCTCGATGAGCCCCGCCGCCCTCTCCCACACCAGCACCTCGGCGTCGGTGCCGAGCCTCTCTTCGTGGACAAGGGCGCGCCCGATCACGGTGTCGTGGCCGAAGACCTCCCTGAAAAAGGCGTCGTCGCAGGTAGTGTAGGCGTGCATCGCCTCAGCCAGCTCTTTCTGGGGGAACATGCCGTGGACGCGCATCAGCGAAAACTCGAAGAAGCCGACCACCGGCGGCGACAGCAAGTACATCCTCTCCGCGGTTTTCGGATTCACCAGGTCCATGACAAGACCCTTCTTGCACAACGCCTCGAGCTTCGGCCCGAATGCGGCGGGGTTTTCCCCGAAGCGCCTGGCGATCGCCTTCAGAGGGGAAGGTTTGATCGGCATCCTTGAGGCCATCTCGGCCTCCTCCGGCGTGTAAAAGATCTCGAGCAGCTCCCGCCAGCCCCGCAGGGCCTCTTCGCTTTCGGGCCTGGGAAGTCCTACGGTGCCGGCGTTCAAGCGCTCCAGGAGCGACTGGTATGGTCCTTTCAGGTGAGCCTGGTGTCCCACAATACGTTCCTCTGTACCGGTTCTGATGCGGATGTACCAGAAGCGCTTGAAGGGCTATCGGGCGGTGGGCTATGTCGTGAAATCAAGCTAGCTTACTGTCCAGCAACTTCCGGGCGGCTCCTTCAAGAGCTGTGATCTTGTTCTGTACGACATCCCATATGATTTCCGTATCGACGCCGAAATACTCATGAATGAGAATGTCGCGGAGGCCAGCTATTTTCTTCCAGTTCTCCTCGGGTTGCTTGGATCGGATTTCTTCAGGGATGTTCTTTGCGGCCTCTCT
>JAUVQV010000048.1 GCA_030597995.1 Candidatus Rokuibacteriota bacterium | reverse complement strand
TTGGTTGAGGGAAGAACGAAACATGGGAAAACTCCTCACTATTAAGCCCTGGCCTTTCAGCATGAAAATTGATATATATACCAGTAGGATTACACGGACGTTCTTGAAGTGAAAAGTGGGCCTCGGCCCACTTTTCACGCTTGGAGAGACAGGAATGCTTTCAAGTCGTAACAGTGTGTCGAGCCGGGTCGGGGAAATCTCGGAACCCATCCTCGGTGAAATGGGGCTGGAGTTGGTGGATGTGGATTATACTCGTCGCGGCCGAGACCACATACTCTCCCTTTATGTCGATCGACCCGGTGGAGTCACCATGGACGAGCTCCAAAGAGCGAGCCAAGAGTTGGGCAAGCTCCTTGAAATAGAAGAGGTAATTTCCGGTCGGTACCGTCTGGAAGTCTCTTCTCCCGGGATTGGCCGCCGCTGGAAGCATTTCCGGGATTTTGAAAGGAACATCGGGGCCCGGGTCACGCTCAAAACCTTCACCCCGTGTGCCGACGGTCGGCGGCAGTTTCTGGGTAAGCTTGTCGGCGTTGAGGGAGAGAATATCCTTCTTGAAGTTGACGGGGGCACTCGAGTCACTATCTCTTATTCGGTCATTTCCAGCGCCAAACCGGAAGTGGACTGGGAGAGATTGTTGAAGGGGTCCGACCATCCTTCCGCGGACAGACCTCCGGTGCGGAGAACTCCATGAGCCGGGAATTGCTGCACGTCATAGACCAGATAAGTTACGAGAGAGGACTTGACAGAGCAACTGTTCTCAAGGCCCTGGAAACAGCTCTGATGTCCGCAGCCCGCAAGCGTCTCGGCCCCACTGGTGAACTCAGGGCCCAATTGAACGAGGAGACCGGCGAACTGGAGATCCTCTGCCAGAAAACAGTCGTCGAGTCCATTACTGATCCCCTGGTGGAAATTTCTCTTAAAGAGGCCCGCAAGATCGATTCGGAGGCCGTCCTGGGCAACCAGATCGAGGCCCTGACCAACCTTACCGAGTTCGGCAGAATCGCCGCCCAGACCGCGAAACAGGTAATTATCCAAAGGGTGCGTGAAGCCGAACGCGACCTCATCCACCAGGACTTCATAGAGCGCGAAGGAGAAATCATCACCGGGGTAGTCCATCACAAGGAGAAGGGAGACCTGGTAATCGATCTCGGAAAAACCGAGGGATTATTGCCGAAAAAGGAGCAGATTCCCCGGGAGTCTTACCGGAACGGCGACCGCATTCGAGCGTATATTCTCGAGGTGCGCAAAACCATCCGGGGCCCGCAGATTATCCTCAGCCGCACCGCACCAGAGTTTTTAATCCGCCTCTTCGAAATGGAGGTTCCCGAAATCAGCGACGGCATCGTCAAGATCCATGCCGCGGCCCGGGAGCCCGGCGAGCGCGCCAAGATAGCGGTGGTCTCCACCAATAAAGATGTCGATCCAGTTGGAGCCTGCGTCGGAATGAAAGGTTCACGGGTCCAGTCCGTGGTCCGTGAACTCCGCGGGGAAAAAGTTGACATTGTGGAATGGTCTGAAGACAGGAAGAAATACCTGGTCCATGCCCTCAGCCCGGCAGTGGTCGCGAAGATAGAGATTGCGAGCGCCGAGCACAGTATTCGGGTTATCGTCCCGGATGACCAGCTTTCTCTGGCCATCGGCAAAAAAGGACAGAACGTCCGTCTGGCCTCCAAGCTTCTAGGATGGGATATTAATATCAAAAGTCTCACTACCCTCGATGAGGAGGCCCAGAAAGAGACGCGGGAAAAACAGAAACAACAGCTTATGCAAACTCTTGGAATCCGCAGCCCGCAGGCGGCAGCCCTGGTGGAAGCCGGCTTGGTTGACCTGAGGCGATTAGCGCACACCTCCGCTGAAACCCTCGAGGAGCTCAAAGGCGTGGGCGAAAAATCCGCCCGCGCCATAATCACGGCGGCCGGCGCGGCGCTGAAAGCGCAGCCTCCTGCGCCACCCGATGATGCGGAATCCCCCCGTGATGAACAAGGACACGAAAGGGAAAATGGCTCGGAAAACTGAACCGGTCCGCACTTGTTTGGGATGCCGCCTGAAACGCGGGCAGAGGGAAATGATTCGGATCGTCCGGAGGCCTGACAGCGAACTGTGCTTTGATCTGGAAGGGCGGCTTCCGGGGCGTGGCACGTACGTGTGCCCTTCTCCTTCGTGCCTGCGGGCCCTCCGCCGGTCTTCCCTTGCGCGCGAGCTCAATGGGGAGGTCACCCTTCCCGACTATCCCACCCTCCACCGCACCCTGGGCCGGAGACTGGAGACCAAGAGCCGTAACCTCTTGACAATAGGGAAGAAATCCCACCGTGTCGTGTCCGGAACTCGCTCCGTAAAAGATGCTGTTCTGAAACGGAAAGTAAAATTGTTGATCTTCGCCACCGATGTGCCTCGCGAGAAAGAGGAATTTTTCCGGAAGCTAGAGACTCAGGTGCCGACGCGTACCCTGGCCGATCAGGAGACCCTCGGCCATTGGCTGGGGAGAGATTCCCTGGCAGTAGCGGCGATCTGCAGCCAGGGGCTGGCGACGGCTCTGATGCGGGAACTGGACCGTTTGACATCTCTTTCTTTCTCCTCCTATCATGGTAATTGAAATGAGGAAGGTAAATACCATGAGTAAGATCAGGGTATACGAGCTGGCAAAGAAACTCCAAGTGGACAACAAGACCCTTCTGAAAGCCATAAAGGGGCTCGGTCTGGAGGTGAAAAGCCACATGAGCGTAGTCGATTCCGACTCCGCCGAGATAATCGCTGCCAGCATAAAGACCCCTCCTTCCCCCGTCGTCGAGACCTACGAGAAGATCGAGGAAGAGAAAACAACGCTGCCTGGCAGCGGGAAAAAGAAAGAAAAGGCAAAGAAAAAGAAAGAGGCCGAGCCGCCTGCCCCAGAAAATCAGGTCCTCCCGCAAGTAGTCCGGATCAGCGAGGGCATCACGGTCAAAGACCTCTCCGAACGGCTGGGGCTCAAGGTGAATGAAATTATCATGAGGCTCATGCAGAGAGGGAAGATGGTTGTGGTCAACCAATTCCTGGACTTCGAGACGGCCAAATCGGTTGTCGACGAGATGGGTTTCTCGTGTGAATCAGTGTCCCTCGAAGAGGAAGGACAACCGGAGGATGCTGAAACCGGACCCCTGACCCCTCGCGCTCCTGTGGTCACCATCATGGGGCACGTCGATCACGGCAAGACCTCGCTTTTGGATGCGATCCGCAAATCCAGTATCATCGACAAGGAGAGTGGGGGGATAACGCAGCATATCGGCGCCTATCATGTCGAACAGCCCAGGGGGACAATCGTCTTCCTCGACACTCCGGGGCACGAGGCTTTCACTGCCATGCGCGCCCGGGGAGCTGAACTCACTGATATCGTTGTGTTAGTAGTCGCGGCCGACGACGGTATGATGCCGCAGACCCTGGAGGCTCTCGACCACGCCAAGGCCGCTGGAGTCCCCATTCTGGTGGCTATCAACAAAATCGACAAGGCGGAAGCCAAGCCCGAAAACGTCAAGAGCCAACTTTCCGAGCACGGCCTGATACCCGAGGAGTGGGGAGGACAAACGATTGTCATCGAAGTCTCGGCCAAGCAGAGAATCGGTATCGACAATCTCCTGGAAATGATTCTCCTCCAGGCCGAAGTCATGGAACTCAAGGCCAATTCCGCGAAACCCTGCCGCGGAACGGTGGTGGAATCCAAGCTGGACCGGGGCCGAGGTCCGGTGGCTACGATCCTGGTCCAGGAAGGTACCCTTCGCATAGGAAATCACTTTGTCACCGGTGTCAACTATGGGAAGGTCCGGGCGATAATCAACGAGAAGGGCGACCTCGTGTCCGAGGCCACCCCTTCCACTCCGGTCGAGGTTCTGGGCCTTTCCGGTGTCCCCGGTCCGGGGGACAGCTTTCAGGTCGTCGCCGACGAGAGAAAAGCCCGCCAGGTAGTCTCCCTGCGTCAGCAAAAAGCTCGCGGTGAGACACCCGCCCAATCCCGCCGGGTAACTCTTCAGGACCTCTTCTCAAAGATATCCCAGGGTGAGGTCAAAGAGCTCCCTCTGATTGTCAAAGGGGACGTCCAGGGTTCGGTCGAGGCCCTGTGTGATTCCCTGGAGAAACTTACCACCGAGGCCGTCAAGGTCCGGGTCATACACCGGGGTGTGGGAACCATCAATGAAGGTGATATCCTTCTAGCCTCGGCCTCGAACGCCGTGGTCATCGGCTTTAACGTCCGTCCGGGACACAAGGTGGATGAACTCGCGGGGCGTGAGAGCGTGGATATGCGCTTTTACAACGTCATTTATCAGGTTACGGAAGACATCAAGAAGGCTATGCTCGGACTCCTCGCACCCACCTTCAGGGAAGAATTTCAGGGACGAGCCGAGGTCCGGGAAACTTTCAATATCCCGCGGGTTGGACCCATTGCCGGCTGCGGCGTGCTCGATGGCCGGATAACCCGCAACTCGGAAGTCCGGGTTGTTCGAGACGGCATCGTCGTCCACGAGGGCCGAATCGGATCCCTCCGCCGCTTCAAGGAAGTGGTAAATGAGGTCACCAGCGGGTACGAATGCGGCGTGGGGTTAGAAAAATTCCCGGACGTCAAAAAGGGCGATCTGCTCGAGACATTTGTCCAGGTGAAGGTCCAGCCCACTTTGTAAGACCTATCTCCCAGCGAGCTATTCAATTCGGGCCCTGAAAAATTAAGACATAGATCGGAGATTAACTGTTATGGGTATACGCTTATATTTAATTGAGAACATGGAAATTGAACATTGCTCTTTTTTGCCGGATTTGTTTCCGTTGGTGTTTTTTACTGGCGCACGAGAAATCGCCGGTTGAGGTACGGCTTACCACCACGGGAGGTCTCGGTTGATGATAGTCGGCATCTGTTCCTTCGATCTGCACCTGCCGCAAAACCACTCCCTGAAGGGAAAGCGTCAGGTAGTTCGGAGCGTCAAGGACCGGGTCCGGAACAGTTTCAATGTCTCAATAGCCGAAATCGGGTCTCTGGATTCCTGGCAAAGATCCACCCTCGGGGTAACCTGCATCAGTAGGGAGCGCACCCAGGTGGACCGCCTACTGTCAAGGGTGGTAAGCTTTGTTGACGGCCTTCATGTCGCAAATGTGGAGAACGTCCAGGTTGAAATCTTGTAGCTTAGGGTTTGTGAGGAAATAAGTTGTTCAGAGCTGGGTGTCGAGTCGCCCGGCTGACAAGGCGCAACGACGGAGGAATAGCAGGGCTATTTCGAGGAGGAGCAACGCAGTCAGCAGGGATGAATCATCGCCCAGAATGGACAAGTTATTTTCTCACAGACCCTTAGTCAATATGAGGTCAATGTGCGACAGTACAAACGCAGTGTGCGCTTTAACAAGCTTCTCCAGGAGGAGATCTCCGATATAATCCAGAAACGTCTGAATGACCCGCGGATAGGATTCACCAGTATCACCCGCGTTGAAGTCACGAATGACCTAAGGAGTGCCAAGATCTATTTCAGCGTCCTGGAGGATTCCCATTCCGAGACCACACTGCAGGCGCTTCAGAGCGCCTCCGGCCTGATCTGGAAAGAGCTCTGCCACCGCATCCGCGCCCGCCGGATCCCGGAGCTCCGTTTCCAGGAGGACAAGAACATCGCCTACAGCATACACATGACAAAAGTCCTGGAGCAACTCCGGAAGGAACAGAAATCCGATCCCACGGAAGAATGATGAACAAAGAGCACCGCCGCATCCTGAACCTGATCCGAAGCCGGAGCCGGTTTTTAATCACCAGCCACATTAATCCAGACGGGGATTCAATCGCCTCGCAGCTCGCTCTTCGCCTGATCTTTCAGGCACTGGGCAAGAGTGCGACCATTGTCAATCTCCATCCGGTGCCGCGCGTGTACCGCTTCCTCCCGGGAACCGAGGAAATCCTGGTTCGCCGACGGCACTCGCCTCTCCGCTACTCCGCGCTTTTTGTTTTGGACTGTGGTCATCCCCTGCGGGCGAGCGGTTTTCTCCGGCGGCCCATACCTGTGAAGGTCGTCAATATCGATCATCATGTCACAAATCAGTCATTCGGGGATCTCAACTGGGTGGAGCCCGAGGCTTCGTCAACCTGCGAAGTAATTTACGACCTGGCGAAGGCGCTCGGTGTGAAGATGGACCGTGACTTGGCGGAAAACCTTTACACCGGCATACTTACCGACACCGGCTCTTTCCGCTATTCCAGCACCACCCCCCGGTCCATGATGATCGCCAGTCGCCTGCTCCGGCGCGGCCTGGATCCCTACCGCATCTCGGAGCAGATCTACGACAGCACTGAATATTCCTCCCTGCGCCTCATGGGCGAGGTACTCTCCCGTCTCGGCCGGTCCCGTGACGGAAAACTGGCCTGGATCACCATCCCCCACCGGCTTCTGACCCGACTGACGGATCCTGCCGAGACGGAGGATTTCATCAACTATCCCCGCTCACTGGCTACGGCCCGGGCGGCGTTGGCCTTCAAGGAGGTGCGTCCGGGAGAAATCAGAATCAGTTTTCGTTCCAATGGCGAGGCCGACATGGCGAAATTGGCCGCCCGCTACGGTGGCGGAGGGCATCGCAGCGCCGCCGGGTGCACGGTGGAGGGAAAGCTGAAAGAGGTC
>JAUVQV010000153.1 GCA_030597995.1 Candidatus Rokuibacteriota bacterium | reverse complement strand
CGCCGGGCGATGAGCTGGGTGTACTGGGAGCCGAAGTCCAGGATCAGGATGCGCTCGGAGCGGATGTCCCGGCCGGATTTAGTCATCGGGTCTCGCAGAAAAAAATCCCCCTGAATCCCCCTTTAGAAAAGGGGGAGCTAAGGGACCTCACGATAGATGGAAAAAACCGGTGATACTCCTGTTGTCCGGTTTCAGTCGAAACGGTAATTCGGGGCTTCCTTGGTGATGATGACATCGTGGACATGACTCTCCCGCAGGCCGGCCCCGGACATCCGGACAAAGCGGCCCTTGGTCTGGAGTTCGGCGATGTTCCGGCAGCCGCAGTAGCCCAGGCCGGCCCGGAGCCCGCCGACCAGCTGGTGAACGCTGTCCGACAGCGGTCCTTTGTAGGGAACCCGACCCTCCACCCCCTCCGGCACGAGTTTCGTCTCGCTGTACTCGTCTTCCTGGAAATAGCGGTCCCGGCTCCCCGATGCCATCCCCCCGATCGATCCCATTCCCCGGTAGACCTTGTAGCTCCGGCCCTGGAAAAGCACCGTTTCCCCGGGACTCTCCTCCACCCCGGCAAAGAGGGATCCGATCATCACCGAGCCGGCGCCGGCCGCGAGGGCCTTGGTGATGTCGCCGGAAAATTTGATGCCGCCGTCGGCGATCACCGGAACTTTGGCCGCCCGGGCGACCTTGGTGCATTCCATGATGGCGGTGATCTGGGGAACTCCGACCCCGGCGATGATGCGCGTGGTGCAGATCGACCCCGGACCGATGCCCACCTTCACCGCATCCGCCCCGGCACGGATCAGGTCGCGCGCCGCGGCGGCGGTGGCAATGTTTCCCGCCACGATGTCCATCCGGCGAAACTTCCGGCGGAGGAGCCTCAAGGTGTCGAGCACCGCCTGGGTGTGGCCGTGAGCCGTGTCGATGACGATCACATCCGTCCCGGCGTCGACCAGCCGGGCGCTCCGGAGTTCGGCCTCCCGCCCGACCCCGACCGCGGCACCCACCCGCAGGCGGCCGTGACTGTCCTTGGATGCGTGCGGGTACTTGAGGGTCTTTTCGATATCCTTGATCGTGATCAGGCCTATCAGATTTCTCTCTTTATCGACCACCGGGAGTTTCTCGATCCTGTTGCGGTGCAGGATCTCTTTGGCCTTTTCCAGGGTCACCCGTCCGCTCACGGTGACCAGGTTCTTCTTGGTCATCAATGTCGAAACCGGACGTGTCACATTGTCCTCGAAGCGTAGATCGCGGTTGGTCAGGATTCCGACCAGCTTTTTCCCCTGCACCACCGGAACGCCTGAAATCCGGTATTCCCGCATCATCTGCATCGCCTCATGCACCGGACGGTCGGAGGTGATCGTGATGGGGTCGATGATCATTCCGCTCTCGGAGCGTTTTACCCTGTCCACCTCCAGGGCCTGGTCGTCGATGGAGAGGTTCTTGTGAATAATGCCGATGCCCCCCTCCTGGGCCAGGGCGATCGCCAGGCGAGCCTCGGTCACGGTGTCCATAGCCGCCGAAACGACCGGGATGTTCAGGCGGATGCGTCGCGAGAACCTGGTCGAGGTGGATGTGTCTCGCGGCAGCACCCGGGAACGTCCCGGAAGCAGGAGTACATCGTCGAACGTCAGAGTTTCGGGAATATTGTTCTTCATTTCAGGCGGTTAAAATGCGATCCCCACCCTCAGCCTCGGCCCGATGCAGCAGGGCCAGGAGGATCTTGAGAAAATCGTCCGAGGAGGGGATGGGTTCGGCACCGCGATAATCTGTTACTCCCACGCTGATGGTCATGAGCTGGTCCGGGGCCTTATCCGGGCCGGTGAAGCGGTGACGTCTCATTCGAGATTGTATGTCTTCAGCGATCTCCGCGGCGGCTTTTACCTCGGTTGCCGGGAGGACAGCCATCAGCACCCGCCCGCCGTAGCGGAACGCGAAGTCGGTGCTCCGTATTGAACTTCTGAGAATCTCGGCAATCTCCGAAAGCGCCCGGTCCCCGACTTCTTGACCAAAGCGGTCGTTATACTCCTTGAACTTATCGACCCCCATCATAATCGCCGAAAGATGTTTACTCCCCTCGTGGCTTTTCACCAGTTCTTCCTGGACCCGATGTTGCCCATAGCGGTAGGTGAAGAGGCGGGTGATGTGGTCGGTGATCTCCAGGTTTTCCAGGTCCTGGTGCAGCTTCTCGTAGAGTTCGGCTCGCTCCACGGTTAAACTGGCGGTGTTGGCGTACAGCATGAGAAGTTCCGCATCGGCCCGGCTTATAGAAGGTTGCGTTCCCCTGCGCGCGGCTACCACCACCCCCACTACCTCCTCCCGGACAATCAAGGGAGCAGTGAGCAGAGCCAGCCGACTTTCGGCTACCAGCGAGCTGTAGGACTCGCGGTATTCTCCCTCTTTCAGGGGAGCGCTGATCACCTTTATCAGGTCATCGCTCTGCAAATGAACGATCCCCACCGGCCTCTTTCTGGAGACCGTGTTGACCATAAAGTTCCCTTCCTCCAAGAGAGGAATTCGCAGGGACCGGATTTTCGCCTCGGACACACCGAGTCCAAGTTCCCCCTGGAGAATGTCCTCCTCCCTGTTCACCAGGCACACCACCACTTCATCGAAACCGATCCCCTCACGGATGCCGCGCAAGATGAAACCCATGGCTTCACTCCGGTGGATTATGCGCTGCATGGAGTTGCCGATCTGATGCAGGATCGAGAGCTGATCTACTTTCGAGTCCAACTCCCGGATCTTCTGCCGCAGCTGGTCATAGAGGCGGGCATTCTCCACGGCCACGGCCGCCTGATTGGCGAAGATGCTCATCAAATTCACCTGGGATTCCGTTATCGGCCGGGGGCTCTGCTTGTTGTCCATACCGATGATTCCCACCGCCCGGTCCTTGACCACCAGGGGAACAACTACGAAGGCCCTGGAGCGCAAAAAAGGAATCTCTGAATAGGGCGGAGAAAGCCTCAGGCTGGGGGGGATTTTTCTCCCCTCAGCGAAGTGGTAAATCTCTTTTCTCAGATAGGCGGCGGCGAGGGCTCCGCCTTGAGTGCTGATCGGCACGCGAATCTCTTCCAGGGCCTGGCCACTCTCCCCGATTGCGGCGCGGCATTCCAGAAAGGTCTCATCTTTGTTTGGCAGCATAAGGTTTATCCGCTCAATGTCGAGGACATCGTGGGCGCCGGTGATGATCAGATTCAGGATATCCTTCAGGGTGAGCGTCTGCTGCATCGCCAGCCCTATTTCGTGGAGCGTGGTGAGATTTTTGTTGGAGGCCGCCAGCTTGGCGTTGATATCCTCCAGCTGCCGGTTGGAATTTTGCAGGCTGACATTCAGATCCTCCACCGTCTGGTAGTAGGGACGGATGATTACCCTGATCGACAGGACCTGGAAAACCATGATCAGGACGGCGCTGGCAAGAGCGGTGTATATGATATAGTTCTTGATGCGCCTCAACTCGGAGTGTGCGCTCGTCTCCGGTTCGTCCACGCCGATGAGGATGCCGCGATCGCGGAGACTGCGAAAGGCGAGAATCCTCTTTTCCCCGAACTGGCTGTAGGTTCCGAATCCTTCGTCGTATTTCTTGACGATGTCCACGAGCTTTTCCCTGTGGGTACCCGTTCCGGACCGCCGGGGCACCGCATGCTGGAGACTCACGATCACATTGCCGAACACTTTCTTCTTTGCGATGTACTCCTCGCGCCAACGCGGATCGGGGTGAGAAATGAGGAACCCCTCCCGGTCCATGATCCAGGCCGAACCGACATTCTTGATCCAGGCGTGGAGGATGATGTCTTCCCAATCGTCCGGTGGAACTCCCTGGATGTTATCAGCCATCTCCCGAACCATGTTCTGGGCGCCCATTTTGATGGCGTCCTGTGCGTTGCGGTAAACCGTGTATCCGGCCACTGAGATGACCGCCGCCACCACGAGGTAGGAAGTCACAGTCAGCCTGAAACCCAAACTGGCGGTGATGTTTTTCACAGTAGCGCTCCGCCCTG
>JAUVQV010000057.1 GCA_030597995.1 Candidatus Rokuibacteriota bacterium | reverse complement strand
ACTTGAGAATTTCTTCGGCCTGGGAGATAATCCGAACGCATGAAATCGCACCAGGAAAGGACGCGCCGGTGTCTGAACTCCGCCAGGACATGATCTCCAAGGAGTGGGTCATTATCGCCACGGAACGAGCCAGGCGTCCCCAGGAATTCCAGCAACTCCAGAAAGAGCGCCTCCCTCTTCCGTCCCATCTGGAATCCTGTCCCTTCTGCCGAGGGAACGAAGAGCAGACACCGCCGGCTCTCCTGATCTTTCCCGAAGAAAGCCCGTGGCAGGTGCGGGTGGTCCCGAACAAGTTTGCCGCCCTGTCGCCCGACACCCCCTGCGGCCAGTTCCCGAAGGGACAGTTCATCGGTATTCACGGATACGGCGCCGCCGAGGTTGTGATCGAGACCCCCCGTCACGATCTCTCCCCGGCCCAGATGCCGCCGGAAGAGGTCTCCCTCATCCTGGAGGCCTACCGACGCCGCTACCGGGCCCTGGAGGCCGACTCCCGCAACTCCCTGATCACCCTCTTCCGCAACCACGGCCCCCGGGCCGGCACCTCGCTGCAGCACCCCCACTCACAGATCATCGCCACCCCGGTCGTCCCTCCCCATGTCCGCAATCAGATCGTGCAGGCGCTGCGGTCCTACGACACCTTCGGGAGTTGCGTCTTCTGCTTCATGCTCGCCGAAGAGCAGAAACAGGAAGAGCGCCTGGTGCAGGTTTCGGACCACTTCCTGGCATTTTGCCCCTATGCCTCCCGCGTTCCCTTCGAGATCCAGATCTTTCCCAGGCGGCACAGCTCTTCCTTCGGGGAGATCACCCCCGACGAGAGAGAGGACCTGGCCCGAGTCCTGCGCCTGGCGCTGGGCAAGATCTACCATGGCCTGAACAACCCGGACTACAACCTCATCGTCCGGTCTTACCCTCTGGAATCGAAGGACAATCGCCACTACCACTGGCACCTCGTAATCGTACCCAGACTGACCACGCCGGCAGGCTTTGAAATAGGGACCGGGATCTACATCAACACCGCCCGCCCGGAGGAGTCCGCGGCATTTCTCAGGCTCACAGAACCCGGGCCTACCTGAAGAAAGGGGTACGCCGGAAAGGGAACAAAAGATGCTGCTCGTCGGCCTCACGGGAGGGATCGCCAGCGGGAAATCAACCGTCGGGCTCATCTTCCAGGAGTTGGGAGTGCACCTGGTGGACGCCGACCAGGTCTCGCGCGATCTGGTGCAGCCTGACTCCCCGGGGTGGGATGAGATTATGGCCGCCTTCGGCCCCGCAGTCTTCCAGGAAAACGGCCAACTCAACCGCCAGATCCTCGGAGATCTGGTCTTCAGCGATGTGGAGAAAAGGCGGCGGCTGGAACGCATTCTCCATCCGCGAATAGCCGACGAGATCGCCCGGCGGGTGAACAAACTCCGCCGGGAGCACCCCGACAGGATCATCATGGTGGATGCCGCCCTGATGATCGAGGTGGACCAGCACGAGACTTTCGATTGCTTGGTGGTGGTGTTCACCGATGCGGAGTCCCAGGTCAGCCGCCTGACGGCGCGCGACGGCATGGGAAAGGCCGAAGCCTACCGGAGGATCGAAGCCCAGATGCCGCTCACCGACAAGATCCGGCACGCCGACTATGTCATCGACAACAGCGGCTCGCCCGAGAACACTCGGGCAGAGGTGGAACGGGTCTTCAAAGAGCTGCTGCGGTGTGCCAAAAGGGGCAACAGCGGTGAAAGGGCATAACCTGCTCAAACTCCGCGTCATGACTCTGTGGATCGCGGCCGGCCTCTTTTTGCCGGGTCCGGGTCCGTCGGCCGCCGCCGTAAAGAATGAGATCACCGGTCTGCGCGTCCTCCGGATGGAGGATGCGATGGTACTGGAGATCAGCAAGGTGGGGGAGGTCAAGTGCAAGGCCTTTCCCCTGGGAGATCCGGAGAGGCTGGTAATCGACTGCCTCGGCGCCCGACTCCGGCTGGGCTGGCAGGTGCGGGAGATGGAAGATCCCCTGGTTCACCGGATAAGAGGCGCCCAATACCGGATTGATCCCCGGCCCATCAGCCGGCTGGTGCTGGATCTCAAGCAAGAGGTGGTGTACCGGATGTGGGAGGAGGATGAGGTCCAGGTCGTGGAAATCAAGAATGTCGTCTTACCCCCGGAACCCCTTGCCGAATCCCCCCCGGAGGCCGGATTTTCCCTGCGGAGCGTGCCGGACGGTGCCGACGGCCTCGGGATATTCTCCCGGAAAATCATGCTCGAGGCGCAAGGGACCGATATCAAGACCGTCCTGAAGGCGATTTCGGCCTCCTCGGGAAAGAATATCATCTCCGGACCGGAAATAAAGGGTGCGGTCTATGTCCGCCTCCGGGATCTGGGTTGGGAGGAGGTTCTGAATATCATCCTCAGGACCCACGGCTACGAGTACCGGGAAGCGTCCGGAATGATCTTTGTCTCAGAAAAAATCAGCGCCATCCCCGAGGAACCTGAAATCCTGCCGGCGGTGGGGAAAGTCGACGACGCCCCTTCCCCGGGCGCGCCTCTTGAAGCGTCTCCGGAGAGAGATCTTTCCGCCCGCACGCGCGCGCCGCGGGGCGAAGAAGCGCCAACGGAGAAGAGAGAAGAACCAGCCAAAATCCCCGATCCGGCGGAGTACCGGATCGACATCAAGACCAGGCTGCTGCAGGCCAATGTCGAGGCGGTGCGGGAGCTGGGCATCGACTGGGTACCCTCGGATAGTCACCGGGCCGGGAAAGACGAGAAAGGGAGCGGCGCAGCCGGAGATGGTGTGTTTCAGCCGGCGGAAACGCTCTCATCGGGAACCGCGGGTTCGGCGGAGGCACTCCGCCGGCAACTGGAGAAACTCACGAGGACAAATGCCGCCACCCTGCTGTCCGTCTCCCGCACCACCACTACCAACAATGGAGAGGTCCAAATCCTGGTCGGCAGGAAAATCACCGTGCTCGATCCGGAGGAGGCCGGCACGCCCATCGCCAAGGCGGCGAAGACCAGCATCACGCTGTTGGTCAATCCCCAGGCCAACAGGGACGGGACCGTCACCCTTAATCTCCATCTGGAGGTGGTGGTGATTCGGCCCGAGGGCACCGAACCCGGCAGCGTGAGTATTACTTCCGGCAGCGCCGACGCCCGGATCACCGTAGGCGACGGCGAAATCGCGGTCGTCTCCGGTCTCAGGAACTTCATCGGGACCGGCGGGGGCGGCAAAGGTCCGGCCTTCGGGGAAGAGCCGGCGGTGAAAAAAGATTTTATGCTCCTGGTGACGCCAACGATCGTCAAGTGATCGTTGAGTCCTTACCTGACCTTCAGGAGGCCTTCTCGTAGAGCATTATCGGGTCCTGCCCCCCGTTGATCACCTCTTCCGAGATAACCACCTGCGTGACGTTCTTCAGCGAGGGGAGGTCGTACATCAGGTCCAGCATGACGTGTTCCGTAATCGAGCGGAGGCCGCGGGCGCCGCTCTTGCGCTCCATCGCCCTTCTGGCAACGGCCCGCATCGCCCCCTCGGTGAATTGCAGCTTCACCTTCTCGAACTCGAAAATCTTCTCATACTGCTTGACCAGGGCGTTTTTCGGCTCGCTCATAATGCGTATCAGATCCGCCTCGGTCAGTTCGTCGAGCACCCCGATGACTGGGAGACGCCCCACGAACTCCGGGATCAACCCGTAGTGCAGAAGATCCTCCGGCTGCAGGTGCTTTAGGGCCTGGCTGTCGCCCATCTTCCGTCCTCCGCGGTCGGCGCCGAACCCGACCACCTTCTTTCCCAGGCGCTCCTTGACGATATTCTCGAGGCCGTGGAAGGCCCCGCCGCAGATGAAGAGGATATTGGTGGTGTCCACCTGGATGAATTCCTGCTGCGGGTGCTTTCGCCCGCCCTGTGGCGGAACATTGGCCACCGTCCCCTCGATAATCTTCAGCAGGGCCTGCTGCACCCCCTCTCCGGACACATCCCGGGTGATCGACGGTCCGTCGGCCTTGCGGCTGATCTTGTCGATCTCGTCGATGTAGATGATCCCCCGCTGTGCCCGCTCCACGTCGTAATCGGCATTCTGGAGCAGGCGGAGGATAATGTTCTCCACATCCTCGCCGACATAGCCGGCCTCGGTCAGGGAAGTGGCGTCGGCCATCGAAAAAGGGACCTTGAGGATCCGGGCCATGATCCGGGCCAGCAGCGTTTTTCCGCTCCCGGTGGGTCCGACGAGGAGAAGGTTGGACTTCTCCAGCTCCACATCGCCTATTCGCCCCCCCACACCGATCCGCTTGTAGTGGTTGTGCACCGCCACTGCGAGGATCTTCTTCGCCCGCTCCTGACCGACCACAAAATCCCCCAGCCGTTCATTTATCCGCCGCGGCGGGGGCACCTCCCCGGGAGGGGCTGTGTGACCGCGGACCTTTTCCTCGGAGAGGATCTCCTGACAGATCTGCACGCACTCGTTGCAGATATACACCATGGGACCGACCACCAGCTTCGTCACTTCTTCCTGTGACTTGCCGCAGAAGGAGCAGCGGACCGCAGCGGATTTTTTCTTCGTGACCAATGTGTTCTCCCCGGTTATTTTTTCTCGATGACCTCGTCGATCAGGCCGTAGTCCCGCGCCTGCACCGGCGACATGAAAAAGTCGCGGTCGGTGTCCTTCTGGATCGTCTCCGGCGACTGGCCGGTGTGTCTGACCAGGACCTCGTTCACGATTTCCCGCATCCGGAGGATCTCCTTGGCCTGGATGTCAATGTCGGTGGCCTGCCCCTGGACTCCGCCGAGCGGCTGGTGGATCATGATCCGGGCGTGCGGGAGGGCGAAGCGCTTCCCCTTGGTCCCCGCCGCCAGCAGGAGGGCGCCCATGCTCGTGGCCTGCCCGATGCAGATGGTCGAGACCGGGCACCTGATGTACTGCATGGTGTCGTAGACCGCCAGCCCCGACGTCACGATCCCTCCGGGGCAGTTGACGTACAGGTTGATGTCCTTCTCCGGCTCCTCGGCCTCCAGAAACAGCATCTGGGCGATAATCAGGTTCGAGACGTTGTCATCTATCGGGAATCCGGCGAAGACGATTCGGTCTTTCAGGAGCCGGGAGTAGATGTCGTAGGCCCGTTCCCCGCGGCTGCTCCTCTCGACCACCATCGGTATCAAATTCATGTGCGCCTTTCTCCTCTTCAGGCCGGCTGTCGCCGGCGCGGTTCCATTCTAACACAGGGGTGTTACGCGAGCTTGGCCTTCTCCACCAAAAAATCCAGGGTCTTTTCCTCCCGGAGGATCGCCTTCATGCCGTCCAGGGTGTTGTTTTCGACCATCCGCCGGCGGACCTCCCCGGGATCCATCTTGTTCGCCTCCCCGATCTTGCGGATCTCAGCCAGAAGATCCTCCTCCGTCACCTCGACCTTTTCCCGCTCCGCCACCTCGCCGAGGATCAGTGAGGCCTTGACCTTCCGCTCCGCCGCCGCCGCCACATCATGGTAAATCCTCTCGCGGGATTTCTCGATTTCCTCCTGCGGCATGCCGCGCAGTGAGAGATTTCGTTCGACATTGCCTGCCAGTGATTCCCGGCGGCGCTGGACCATGGAAGGAGGGACCTCGAAAGGATTGGCCTCGATCAATTTGTCCAGCAGTTTGTCCTTGATATCGTTTTTTGTGGCGATCTCCTTGCTCCGGCGGAGATTGTCGCGCAGGCGCTCCTTCAGCTCCTCCAGATTCTTGTATTCGCCCACGTCCCTGGCAAAATCGTCATCCAGGGCCGGCAGGACGTGGGTCCGGATCTCCTTCACCCGGGTGGAGAACACGGCCTCCTTCCCAGCCAGTTCGGCGGCCCGAAAATCCTCCGGGAGTTTGATGAAGAACTCCCTCTCCTCCCCGGCCTTGGCGCCTATCAGGCTGTCGTCAAAACCGGGTGGGAAGGTGTTGTTGCCGATCACCAGCGCAAAATCCTGCCCCGATCCCTCAGGGATCGGTTCTCCTTCCACCCGGCCCTCGAAATCGATCATGGCGATGTCCTCGGTCTGCAGGCCACGATCCTCTTCGACCTTGACCAAAGTCGCCTGGCCGCGGCGCATCTCTTCCAGGATGGTTTCGACTTCCTCCTCTTTCACCTCGGTCTCCGGATTCTCGATCTCCACTCCGAGGTAATCGCGAGGCTCGAAACTCGGCCGAATCTCGAACTCGGCGGTGTACACCAGGGCCTGGCCCCGCTCCACGTGCAGGTCCCCGACATTCGGATCCGAAACCGGCTTCAGCCCCACCTGGCCCAGGGCCCGCTCGTAGCTCTCGGGAACCACCCGCCGGAGGACATCCTGCGTCACGTCGTTGAGGTGCAGCCGCTCGATGACGTCTTTCGGAACCTTCCCCCGCCGGAACCCCGGGAGGCGAAGGTCCCTCCGGTACCGGCTGAAGGTCTCGCGGAAGT
>JAUVQV010000164.1 GCA_030597995.1 Candidatus Rokuibacteriota bacterium | reverse complement strand
GCTCGGATCGAGAAAGTGGCCGGGACGCAAGCGGCACTGTCCAAGGCGCAGAAATCCTGGGCAAAGAAACAGAACGCGCTGATCAAGAAACAGGAAAGCCTTGCCAAGGAACAGGGGTCCCTGGACAGGAGGCAGCAGGAATTGGCCAATAAGCAGCAGCGGTTGCGGAAGGCGCCGGCCGCGCCGCGCGGGGAGCATGTCATACGGAAGGGGGAGACTCTCTCCACAATAGCGAATCGTTACGGCATCTCCGTGGAGGAGCTAATGCAGAAAAACAATTTGACCGACCCGAACCTGATTCGGGAGGGTCAAAGAATTCTCATCCCGGGGGAATAGCATTCACCTGTATGCGCATATAATTATGTCGTTATGTATAAACGCGGAAAGGGGGGCTTCCCGATGACAAAAAAAGGTGGAACTTATGTATGTGTCCCCTGCGGGACTGAGATCGTGGTAACCGAATCCGGCACCAGCTACACGGATATTATGTGCTGCGGCCTGGCCATGGCCCCCAAGCCGAAGGCGAGACGCGGGGGGAAAGCGCCTGCGAAGAAAAAGGCCAAGAAAAAAGGGGCTGTCAGAAAGACCGCAGCCAAGAAAGCCTCTTCCAGGAAGCCGGCCAAAAGGAAAAAAAAGTAGCCGACTTATCGAACTGTGCCGCGATTGTAAAAATAAAGGCCGGGTTTCTGTGTCCGAATGAAAGCGCCCCTGTTGCCGAAATGGATCGCCTGGGAGGTGACACAACGCTGTAATCTGCGCTGTATTCATTGTCGAGCCTCATCGGGAGAAACCGCGGCCGAAGGAGACTTCACCACCCCGGAGGCGCTCCGCCTCCTGGAGGATATCACCGAGCTTTCCAAGCCGGTAGTCGTCCTCTCCGGGGGAGAACCCCTCCTGCGGCCCGACCTTTTTGACATCGCCCGTCACGGGACGGACCTCGGCCTGCGTATGTGTATCGCGACCAATGGGGTACTCATCGACGACGCTGTGTGCCGGGAGATGAAACGCGTTGAGATAAAGATGGTCTCGCTCTCTCTGGACGGTTCCACGGCTGCGATTCACGACGACTTCCGGCAGCAGCCGGGGGCCTTCGAGGGCACTCTCCGGGGGATCGCCTTCCTGAAAAAACACCGGATCCCGTTTTTGATAAACTCCTCCTTTACCAAGCGAAACCAGGGGGAAATACCGAAGGTCTTCCGTCTCGCCAAATCACTGGGGGCGACCGCATGGTACATGTTCATGATCGTTCCCACCGGACGCGGTGGGGACATCCTCGAGGAGTTGATCTCGAAGGAGGATTACGAGGAGCTGCTCCGGTGGCATTACCGGATAGAGAAGGAAGAGGAGGAAATTCTGGTCCGCCCTACCTGCGCTCCGCACTATTACCGGGTCGTCCCCCACATGGCGAAGGAAGAGGGGACGAAGTTCAAGCGCCGCTCCTTGACCTTTTCCACGGGTGGCGCGAAAGGGTGCATTGCCGCGCAGAGCATCTGCCTGATCGACGCCTTCGGCAACGTGAAGCCCTGTTCGTATTTCCCGGTGTCGGCCGGGAATGTAAAGAACACGCCTTTTCGTGAAATCTGGGAAAAGTCACCACTTTTTGTCGAACTGCGGGATTTTAAACAGTACAAGGGGCGGTGCGGTTCCTGTGAGTACCTCACAGTATGCGGCGGCTGCCGGGCGCGGGCCTACGCGGTAACCGGAGATTACCTGGAGGAAGAGCCCTTCTGTAACTATATCCCGTTCCGGACAAGGAAAGCCGAGGGAACCGGGTAGCGCAACCGGAGGCGCGCTCGGGAGGAACATGAGATGAGCAGATCGGTTTTTCTTGACGCCTGTCGCGGTCGGGCGGTATCCCGGACACCGGTCTGGATCATGCGCCAGGCCGGCCGTTATCAGCCGAGTTATCGGGCACTGCGCCGCCGCCACTCGTTCATGGAGATGTGCAAGGAACCGGAGCTGGCGGCGAGGGTCACCCTCAAGGCGGTGCGGGAGCTCAACGTCGACGCCGCCATCCTCTTTTCCGACATCCTCATCCCGGTGGAGGCGATGGGGATGGCGGTGAAGTTCACTGAGAAACAGGGGCCGGTCCTGGAACGCCCGGTGCGCACTTCCCGCGACGTCAGCCGTCTCCGTGTTCCGGATCCGGAGGAGTCAATGCCCTTCGTCCGGGAGGCCATCCGCCTGATACGATCGCGGCTCGACGGGAGAGTCCCGCTCATAGGCTTCTCCGGAGCCCCATGGACGCTGGCCTCCTACATGGTCGAAGGGGGCGGTTCAAAAAACTACATTCTGATTAAGTCCATGATGTTCCGACGGCCCGAACTGTTCCGGGCCCTGATGGAGAAAATCAGCTTCACCGTGGAAAAATACCTTCTCGCCCAGGTCGCTGCCGGGGCACAGGCGCTCCAGCTTTTCGACTCCTGGGCCGGCGCTCTTGCCCCGCACGACTATCGGAGTTTTGTCGCCCCATACTCCACACGGATTATCAGGGCCGTAAAAAAGACCGGCGTCCCGGTCATCCATTTTGTCCACGGCGGCAGTGGCCTCCTGGAGCTTGTAAAAGAGACCGGACCGGACGTGGTCGGTCTGGACTGGCGGATCGACATTGCCGCCGCCCGGAGGCGGCTGGGGAAAAAAGTGGCTGTTCAGGGAAATCTCGATCCCTGTGCCCTCTTCCTCCCGGAGCAGGAACTCCGGCGACGAACGCGGGAGATCCTTCGCGCGAACGCCGGCCTCCCCGGTCACATATTCAATCTCGGTCACGGTATCCTCCCACCGACCAGGGTCGCGGCCGCCAGGACCATGGTGAACGAGGTACACCGTTTCCGATTGAGGTAGCCGGGGCAGGCCCCTGGCCGCCGGGCCCGGGCGGGATCAAGGTCTGCCGTCCCCATTGGTTTGCATGAGCGCGAGAACACAAAAAGAGGCGCCGGTCGCAGTCCTCCTGCTGAACATGGGAGGGCCGGACTCTGAAGATGCCATCCGTCCGTTTTTGATCAACCTCTTTTCCGACCCCGCCATCCTGCCGCTGCCGCTGCCCCTTTCCCTGCGCCGCCATGTGGCCCGCTTTATCGCGAGCCGGAGGGCCGAGAAGGTCAAGCCACGCTACCGTGCCATCGGGGGCAAGTCGCCCCAAATGGAATTCACCGCCCGGCAGGCGAAGGCGCTGGAGGCGCGGCTGAACCACGACGGCGGGAGCTGGCGGGTATTCTTCTCCATGCGCTACTGGCACCCCCGGGCCCTGGAGGTCTGCCGGCAGGTCATTGCCGTCGGGCCGCGACGGCTGGTAGCTATTCCTCTCTATCCGCACTATTCAAGGGCCGTCGCCGGCAGCAGCCTCGATGAGCTGGGCCGGATCAACCACCGCCTCACCTTCCCCTTCCCGGTCGACTGCCGGAAAGATTTCCACGTCCATCCGCTCTACATCAAGGCCCTCGTGGAGAGGATACATTCATCATTGCAGCAATTCCCTCGCGGCGGAAGCGAGGTCGCCCTGCTTTTTACCGCCCACAACCTTCCGGCGAAGCTGATCCGCCGCGGCGATCCCTACCTCGAGCAAGTTCGGGCCACCGTCAATGCCGTTCTTCAGGTCACAGCCCCGCGGCCGTGGCGCCTGGCCTTTCAGAGCCGTTCCGGGCCGGTCCGGTGGCTCAAGCCGGAGGTCCTCGAAGCCCTTCGAGAGATGGGTGCCGAGGGCCGGCGGCAGGTTCTCATGGTCCCCTTGAGCTTTGTCTCCGATCAGATCGAAACCCTCTACGAAATCGACGGGATTTACCGAAAGGAAGCCTCCGGCCTC
>JAUVQV010000173.1 GCA_030597995.1 Candidatus Rokuibacteriota bacterium | reverse complement strand
GGCTCCGTGAGAGGGAACAGGAACTCTATGTCATGGATGAGATCGGTCGGACCATCATCTCCTCTCTGGAGCTGAAGACGGTCTTGAACATTATCATGGAAAAGACCCGGGAGTTGGTCAGATCAGAGGCCTGGTCGCTGCTGCTGGTGGATGAGAAGAGCAATCAGCTGCACTTCTCCGTGGCCATTGGAGAGCACACCAACAAGCTGAGGAAATTCAAGCTCAATATCGGTGAGGGTGTCGCCGGCTGGGTGGCTCGCGAAGGCAAGCCGGTGATCGTCCAGAACGTCAGCGAGGATCCCCGTTTCTTCAACGAGATCGACCAGACCATTGACTTCCAGACCCGTTCCATCCTCTGCGTCCCCCTCGAGACCCGGGGACGTGTTTTGGGGGTCATTGAAGTCATCAACAGAATGGGTGACGGCGTCTTCACCGACCGCGACTTGAGCTTGGTGACCAAGCTGGCGGGTTTTGCCGCCGTTGCCATCGAGAACGCCCGCCTCTACCAGCAGACCAGGCTCCTCTCCCTGACCGACGATTTGACGCGCCTTCACAACTCCCGCTTTTTCAATCAGTTTCTGGATTCCGAGATAAAGCGCTGCCAGCGTTACAGCGGGCACGTTTCACTGATCTTCATCGACCTGGATTTCTTCAAAGAGGTGAATGACCGGCACGGACACCTCTTGGGGAGCAAGGTTCTCACGGAGGGGGCGGAGATCCTCAAGAGGGGATTGCGCGACGTGGATGTGGTCGCCCGATACGGCGGTGACGAGTTCCTGATCATTCTCCCCGAGACCAAGATAAAAGAGGCGGCGAGTGTTGCCGGCAGGATTCGCCAGAGTTTCGAAGAACACACCTTTTTGAAAGAAGAAAAATTGAACGTGAAAGTTACCGCCAGTTTCGGAGTAGCTTCTTTTCCTGAGTTCAGCAACTCGAAGGAGGAGTTGATCCGTCACGCAGACCTGGCGATGTACAAGGTGAAAAACAAGAACCGGAACGGTGTCTTCGTAGCCGACAATCCCTCCGTGTTCAGGGAGACGGACCAGAGGAGGCTATGACTGCAGAAACCGCGGCCGCACCGGTCCATGTCCGCCGCCGGCGGGGGAAGGTTCTTTATCAGCTGCTGGCGCTTCTTCTGGCGGTGGGAGTCGGCCCGCTGGTGATTTCCAGCCGCAAGATGATGGAGATAAACCAGAGCACTCTCGAGAGCGGGATCCTCAATTTCCATACCCAGCTCGTGACCAGCACCACGGAGAATGTGGAGACCTTTTTGCGCCAGGTTCGCGAGACTCTCCAGGGGATGGCACGTTTCCAGGGCATGGTGGAGCTCCTGAACGACACCCAGCGGCAGGATATCCTGATTCATTATCTCGACTCTTATAACTACCTGCAGAGCCTGAAGGTGCTCGACCACGAAGGGAAAGAGAAGATCGAGGTTTCTCAAACCGGCGCGGCCGCCCTCTGGTCTCAGGTGGAACAGGCAGAGGCGAAACAGGCGCTCCGGGTCGCCGCAGCCGGCGAGGTGTACAGCGGTTTGCCCTTCGCGACGGCAGGGGTTTCCAGCAGTTTCATGGACTTCACCGTGCCCATTCGGGATGAGGAGGGGAGGGTGATTGGCGCCCTCATGGCCCTGGTCAGCCTGGCCGATCTTCAGTCTCTGGTCTCCCGGATCCGGGTCGGGAATACCGGACAGGCGTATGTGGTGGATCGCCGCGGGGTTGTGGTGGCCCACCGTGACCTGGAACTTGTTCGTGATCGCGAAAACCTGAGCGACCTGGAGATAGTGGGTAATTATCTCCTGACCGGCCAGACGGTGGGGACGGTTCCCTTCCATGACCGCCGGGGACGGGAGATGCTGGGAGCCTACGCGTTAATCAAGGAAGCCGGTTGGGGGGTGGTGATCGAGGAACGCCGGGATGAGGCGTACCACTCCCTCCAGGAAATGCGCCGCCAGACCGTGTTCTGGGTTAGTCTGGGAGTGCTCCTGGCTATCGGGCTGGGGGTGGTGTTCGCCCAGCGTATCAGCGACCCTATCCGTAAGTTCGCCCAGAAGTCCCTCGCCATCGCGAACGGCGACTTCAAGGGCAGGATCGACCTCAAGGCCCGGAGCGAGATCGGTCAGCTTGCCGAGACCTTCAATTATATGACCGAGCAGCTCGACCTGTATGACAAGAATATGCGCGAGCTATTCTTGTCCACCATCAAGTCCCTGGCCGCTGCCATCGATGCCAAGGATCCCTATACCCGCGGACATTCTGAAAGAGTAACCATTTTCAGCCTGGCCATCGCCCGGGAGCTTGATTTCAACGATAAGGAGCTGGAAAGAGTCCAGATCGCCGCTCTGCTCCACGACGTCGGCAAGATCGGGATTGATGACAGAATCCTCCGCAAGCCGGACAAGCTCACGGAAGAAGAGTATGATTTGATCAAGACCCACCCTGCCCTGGGGGCGAGTATTATGGCTCCCATCAAGCAGCTCAAGGACATTATCCCGGGGATGCGTCATCACCATGAGCGACTGGACGGGAAAGGCTACCCCCTGGGTCTCGCCGGCGGGGAAATTCCCCTGATCGCCCGGATTATCGCCGTGGCGGACACTTTCGATGCCATGACTTCGGACCGGCTGTATCAGAAGGCCCGCGATGACGAGTTTGTTATCAAGACCCTGATCCAACTCGCCGGTACCCAATACGAACCCAAGGCCGTACAGGCATTTGTCATCGCTCATCCGAAGCTGGCGCGGCGGCGCGCTTCGGTCGCGGCCGTCCAGACCGGGTGAGGGAAGGAGGATCTATGCCGCCGCGGGGCGTAAGAGAGAAGAGGCAGGGAGGCCGTTTCGAATGGCGGAAAATTCGCATCTCCCACTCGGCGCTGAAAATCTGGGGCTCGATATTCATGATCGTGGTGTTCGTTGCGGTCGGCAGCGTCGTTGTGGCGCGCTACCGCGGAAAAGAAAGCTTCATCGGAAGATTGCTGGCGGTAGCCGGACGGAAAGTCGACCAGAGATTACAGTTGTTGACCGCAGGCGATCAGGAGGGAGAAATTCTGGAGCAGCGCTATGCGACGATCTCTTTTTATTCCGGCAGCGTCAAGATCCAGCGCGCCACAGAGCTGCGCTGGCGGGACGCCGCTGAGGAGATGCGTCTGGAGTCCGGCGACCGCGTCCGCACCTTTTCCAATTCCCGGACAGAGATCTCCTTTGACGACGGCAATGTGTTGCGGGTGAAGCCGGATTCACTTATTGTCATCGGTGACCTGACGGAGAACGTGCGCACCAAGGTGAAAAAGTCTTCCGTCAGGCTGCTGGTCAGCAATGTTGAGGCCGACATCAGGAAATCGGTGGTCAAGGGCTCCAAGTTCGAACTGCTGTTGCCGACGGCAACCGCAGAGGTTGAAAAAGCGCGGCTGGCCGTTGCGATTAGCCCGAATGACGAGAGTGAGGTGCGAGTCTTCTCAGGAAAGGTGAATATCGATACCGGCCGGGAGCGGGTGGAACTCAGCGACAGCAAAAGGGTAATGATTTCGGCCCTGAAAAAACTGACCAAACCGTCCGACATCCTCCCCGTTCCGCGGTGGAAGTCGCCCCGGCCCCTG
>JAUVQV010000058.1 GCA_030597995.1 Candidatus Rokuibacteriota bacterium | reverse complement strand
TCTGAAAGGCCCGAGCCTGACCGGTGACGGCGTCCCCGGTGCCGGCTCCGGAGAGCCACTGGTGGATCGGAGCGCGGGTCACTTCCCTTCTCCCCCCTCTTGGCGGCGGCCCGGGGAGAGGCAGGTCTCCTCGATCCCTTCGATGATCCGCGCCCACGACCAACGCTCGAGGACGAAACGTCTCCCCCGCTCTCCAAGATCGCGCGCCAGCTCCTCCCGCGCCAAAAGCAGCCGCACTTCCTCCTCGAATTCGAAGCAGTTCGAGTACCACAACCCGCCACCGCTCCGAGCGCACCGCTCCCGCGTTACCGCGCCGCGGGCCTCGGCGAGGACCGGCCGCCCCGCCAGCCAGGACTCCATCGGGGCCAACGCCAGGCCCTCGGCGGCGGAAGGCTGACAGAGGGCCAGGGCCGCCGCCAGTCCGTCGGCCTTGTCCTGCGCATCGAGAAAGCCGAGATCCAGAACCATGTCCCGGGCGGCTTCCGGGACCGCGCAGACCTCCGTACCCATCAGGACCAGGCGCAGGTCGAGCCCGGCGTCTCGAACAAGGGTGGCGGTGTATTCCAGGAGCCGCGGGAGACCTTTTTCGGGTGTCCGGCGTCCGGCGAAGACCAGACAGGGCCGGTCCAGTCCGTGCCTCTCCCGGAAGCGCTCCGGGCGATACTCCGGCGCCGGCTCAATCCCCACCCCAGCGAGGCGGATGTTCCCGGAAGGGAGCCGGTAGAGGCGCCGCAGCAGGTTCTGCTCCGCCTGGGAGGCAGCCAATATCGCGTGAGCACGCCGGAACATCTCCGCGACGATCTCGATGCGAGCCTCAGGCAGATCGGGCAGGGCCGGGAGAATGAGGGATTTCTCGGGGGCGGCCTGGACTCCGAGGTAGGTGGTTCCGCTGAGGGCGGGGGTAAAGAGAAAGGCATCGACATCGGTTTTTCTCCGGGCGATGAAGTCGCGCATGGCGGAGCTGGATCCGAGACTCGCCAGCCACCGCTCCTGCTCCATGCGGACAACGGGCATGCCCTGCCGTATCCGTGCCCCGGCCTCGAGGGAGCGCTGCGCCGTCCGGCGGGGATCGACGGGAAAACGTCGCACCGTCACACCCCGCTCCTCGGTGACACCGGGATCGTAATGGTTTCTCCAGATGAGGGGGTCCCGGACGCAGGTGGTGAGAATTTCCACCCGGTGTCCCCGGGCGGCCAGGCGATGCGAGAGCCCACGCGCCAGGACTTCGGTCCCGACCGCCGTCACCGGCTCCAGGCGCGGGAGCACAATGGCTAAGCGGAGGCGGCGGCTCACTGCAACCGGTCCCGCTTCTTGTCATTCCGAGCGGAGTGCCCGCGAGGGTACGGAGTCGAGGAATCTGAAAGGTGTAAGATCCCTCGACTTCGCTCGGGATGACAGGTTTGGAAGGGAGCCATCAGCGGCTAGCTGTCGGCTGTTTTTTCTTTCCCCGCCTCCCGAAGGGAGGCCACTTCGGCGGTGAGGCGGTCGATCTCCCGGCGCGTCCAGCGGTAGTGGCTGGCCAGGGCTTCGGCGGCCTGGCAGTTGAACTCTCTCTGCTGCGAAAAAAGCCGGTAGGTGTAAAATCTCAAGAGCTTCCAGATTATTTTTTTCAGAAGCACCCCCGCCTTCCCTCGCAATCCCCCCCGGGAAACGAGTTCGAAATCCCCGAATTTGATGAAGCTCAGGCGTTCCGCCACCTGCAGGTGATAGCGGAGGAAGTCCTCCTCCCCCAGCGGCTGCTCGACATCCAGAGTCGCGATCCGGGACAGATCGTGGCCGGCATAGGCCCCGGAGGCCTCCTTCTCCCGGACTCGTTTCTGCACCTCGCGCACCAGGGCTTCGGCGTTGAGGCCGGGAGCCGTGATCTTGAAGTCGTTCTTATTCTTTTCTGCCATCCGGCGTTAGGATTTCGGCATCAGGCTTTTGATGATGTCGATCGGGATCGGGAAGAGGGTGGTGGTGGAGGAGTTACTCGCGGTGGAGATTTCCAACAGGGTCTGGAGGTAGCGCAGCTGCAGGGCGGAAGGGTGGGCGTCGATAATGTCGGCGGCGTCTCCCAGCTTCGCGGCCGCCTGGAACTCTCCCTCGGCGGCGATGATTTTCGCCCGCCGTTCCCGCTCCGCCTCCGCCTGACGGGCCATTGCCCGCTGCATCTCCTGGGGGAGATCAATGTGCTTGACCTCGACGTTGGCCACTTTGATCCCCCAGGCGTCGGTGTGCTTGTCCAGGATGGTCTGGAGCTCCAGGTTGATCTTGTCGCGGTGGGAGAGCAGCTCGTCCAGCTCCACCTGCCCCAGGACGCTCCTGAGGGTGGTCTGGGCGAGCTGGCTGGTGGCGTAGATGTAGTCCTCGACTTCGACCACCGCTTTCTCGGGGGTGATGACCCGGAAATAGACCACGGCGTTGACCTTGACCGAGACGTTGTCGCGCGTGATGACGTCCTGGGGAGGGACATCCATGGCGACGGTCCGCAGCGAGATGCGGACTATCCGGTCCACCACCGGGATCAGGATGATGATTCCCGGTCCCTTGGCTCCGTAAAGCCGGCCGAGCCTGAAGATGACCCCGCGTTCGTACTCGTTCAGCACCTTGAAAATTGCGGGGATGCCGAGCAGCAACACCACTACGACTGCAACCAACGGATACAACATGATTTTACCCTCCTTCTCCGTGTTTACGCACTGTGATTTTCAGTCCCTTCACTGCCGTCACTTTGATGCGGTCCCCTTTCTTTATCTCGCCGGAGTTCTCGGTCTCCCAGATTTCCCCCCGCACGAAGACCCGTCCCGACGGGGCCAGCTCCTCCAGCGCCTCACCCTCCTCCCCCACCAGGCCCTCGAGGCCGGTGGACGGGCGGCGGCGGTGCGTTTTGACAACCGCTCGCAGGACGATGAGCAGAAAGAAAGAGGTGAGGCCGACGACCGGCAGCACGACTTTCAGGGAGAGCTGGAGCCAGGGATAGGGAGAGCGGAAGAGCATCAGTGAGCCCATGAGAAGTGAAATGATGCCCCCCAGCGAGAGAAGGCCGTAGCTCGTCACCTGGACCTCGGCTATGAACAAGACCACGGCCACGATGAGAAGGAGGAGGCCGGCGTAGTTCACCGGCAGAGTCTGCAGGGAATAGAAGGCCAGGATAAGAGCGATCCCTCCGATGACTCCGGGGTAGATGGCGCCGGGTTGTGAGAGTTCGAAAAAGATCCCGAGGAATCCCAGCATCAAGAGGAGGTAGGCCACGTTCGGGTTGGAAAGTGTGTCCAGGATCCGCCGCCGCAGATCCATGGGGAAACGGGTGACCACCCGCCCTTCGGTCCGCAGGGTGATCGGGCCGTCGGGCCGGGGAATTTCCCTCCCCTCGAGGGCGGAGAGAAGGCCGGGGAGATCGGGGGCGATAAGGTCGATCACGTTCTCCTCCAGGGCCTGAGTTTCGGTGATGGAGGCGCTTTCCCGGACGAACTTCTCCGCCCAGTCCCCGCTGCGCCCCCGGCGCTCGGCGATGCTGCGGATGTAGGCCGCCGCGTCGTTCACGATCTTGCCGGCCATTGTTTCATCACTCTTGCCCATCATCTGCACCGGGTGGGCGGCGCCGATGTTGGTCCCGGGGGCCATGGCCGCGACATCGGCCGCCAGGGTGATGAAGGCCCCGGCCGAGGCCGCACGGGCGCCGGAGGGGGCGACATAGACGGCGACCGGAATCGGGGAGTTGAGGATCTCGAGGTTGATGGAGCGCATGGCGCTGTCCAACCCCCCGGGAGTGTCGAGTTCGATGATTACCAGCGTGTCGCCCGATTCCCGGCCGCGCTCCAGTCCCAGTTCCAGATACTCGGCCACGGTGGGGGTGATCGGGCCGCTGACGGTCAGGACCAGGACTCCGCCCGTTTCCCCGCTGCTTCCCCCGGAAGGGGAAAATAGAGTGCCGATCCCGATCGCGAGAAGGGACAGCAGAAATCCGGAGCGCGCCATGGGACTACCCTAAAGACTGCTCTCTGTGGGGATGAGCAGCCGGTCTCCGGGATAGATGGGTTGGCTGGAACGGAGCTTGTTAACCTGCAGAATATCCTTGAGGGTGATGTCGAATTTCCGCGAGATGGACCAAAGGTTGTCGCCTTTCCGGACGTGGTAGTAACGGTGATCGCTGCTCCCCCCCGACGTGGAGAGCGCAACGGATTGCACCGCCATTCTCTCCCGCAGGGTGAGGAGCCGGCCGACCCGGAGCGTGTCCGAGGCATCGAGATTGTTCCAGGCCAGGAGGCTTTCCAGGCTTACACCATAGCGCTGGGAGATCGCCCAGAGGCTGTCCCCCCCCCGCACCCGGTACTTTCCGGAGGCCGGAATGGCCGACACCGGACCCGATGCCCGTCTGGACGGGGCCGCGATTTCCTGTCCCGGGATCATCAGCTGGTCGCCGGCCCGGATAAAATGCCCGGGCAGATTGTTCACCCCCTGGATAGCCTCGATCGTGGCTCCGAACTGCGCGGCAATCGTAGACAGAGTGTCGCCCGACTTGATGCGGTATTGGCCCCGGGTGGTGATTTTTTGTTTGGGCAATTTCGCGAGACCGGCAAGAAGCTCCTCGCTGCGGCCGGGGGGGATATTGAGGAGATATTTCGCTCCCGGGGGGGTGACGGACTGCCGGAGTTCGGGGTTGAGATCCTTGATCTTTTCCGGGGTGGAATGAACCAGGGAAGCCACCACAGAGAGCTTCGTCCCTCCCTCGATTTCGACCTGCTCCACCCGGAGCGGGGCCTCGAAATCCGGCGAGAATCCGTACCGCTCCGGCTCCTTGGCTATGATCAGGGCGGCGTAGAAGGCCGGGACGTAGTTTCGGGTCTGCGCCGGGAGTCGCAGCTTCCAGAAATCTCTGCTCCGGGCTTTCCTGATGGCGCGCTTGACCCTGCTTGTCCCGGCGTTGTAGGCCGCCATTGCCAACGGCCAGGAACCGAGTGCCTGGTGGAGGTCCCTCAGATGACGCGCCGCCGCCCGGGTGGATTTTTCCGGGTCGCGGCGCTGTTCCACCCAGTGGGTGCGTCGGAGGCCGTAAAGGCGTCCGGTGGAAGCGATAAACTGCCAGATCCCGGTTGCCCTGGCCCGGGAATAGGCGCGGGGCTTGTACGCGCTCTCGATCAGGGCCAGATAGTAGAGGTCGGTCGGCAGCTCGAGTTCCCGAAAGATTTCTTTCATCATCTTCTCGTACTTTTTGGAGCGGGCCAGGCCCCGGCCGAAGCTCTCGCGGCGCGAGGTCTGAAAGACTTCGATGTATTTCAGGATCTTGGCATTCGATTCCAGCGGAATGTCGTAGGTGACCGCGACGACGGGAGCAGAAGCCGCAGATGTCTCAAGGGGGCCCTTTTCCTCGGCGTCCTCCAGGAGCCTGTCGTCGTCAGGGCGGACCAGTTCCGGGGGCGGTTCTTCTTCGTCCGGCCGATTTTCAGTAGGCGGTAGGGTTTCCAGCACCATTGCCAGCGGAGTGGGGAGCGCGTCCCAGGCCACCTCCGGCTCCTCCGCGGGTGTGAGCGCCGCCGTCGGCACCGGCTCAACGGCGGTGACGTCTTCAGGAGTTTCTTCGCTCGATTCGGCGACCTCATCACCGTCGGCCGCGGTCGCCGCGGGGGCGGGCTCAGCGTGAGCGGTAACCGTGCGCTCTTCGGTCAGGTCCGGGATGGGGTCATCGGCCACACTCTCGGCAGCCAGGAGAACGGGGGCGGGCTCCTCCAGGTCCTCTGTCAAGGGCGGCTCGGCGAGGAGTGTATCCGGGTCCGCGCTCTCATCGATCCGGAAATCCGGGACGGACGGGTTTTCGTGCACCGGCGGGTCAACAGAGGAGGTGTCGTCACCCACATCCGGAGCGGCAACGGCTGCCTGAGGCGGAGCGCTGCCCGGGGAGAACCCGCCCTGTCTCACCGTGCTCATCGGACTGATCTGGGAAGAACACCCGCCCGCCGTCAAGGCCAGACATACCCCCAGCGCCAACCCGCTCCTCAAAAGAATAGACATTTTCATATTAAATAAACTATATAATGTTACTGCCTCCACACCGAAATGGAAAGAAAAAAGGAAAGGTGTCAGGTCTTGACATGTGACATAAGAGCCGCGAGCGGGAGAGTTTCGCCATGCCCGAAAAGGGCAGGAGCGACGACGGAAGATACCCCCTGGTCGGGGCCCACCTGAGCATCGCCGGGGGTGTCTGGGAGGCCTTTCCACGAGGGGTCGCGGCGGGGTGCGTCACAGCGCAGATATTCCTCAAAAACGCCAGCCAGTGGCAGGCCGCCCCGCTGACTCCGGAAGATGCCCGGAGGTTTCGGGAAGCCCAGGCGGAAAGCGGCATCAAGCCCGTTGTCGCTCACGACTCCTACCTCATCAACCTCGCTTCACCGATGCCGGCTCTCAGGAGCCGCTC